>NZ_JBAURI010001115.1:0-3416 GCF_049581145.1 Bradyrhizobium sp. | reverse complement strand
GGCCAGCGCCGCCGCGCTCGGGGCATGGACGGGTGGGCGGTGATGCGGGCGGCGCGAACGGTGCGGCGCGAACAGGTCGCCGAAGGGATCGAAGCCTGACCGGTACGCCGCGAGCGCCGCCTCGCCGGGCGCAAGCAGCATCGCCAGGCCGATGACAACAGTAACCATTCGCTTTCGGCTGCGGCCATATTGCCATTTGCGGCCTGCGCTCTCCGCGCTAAAGTTCATGCGATTTCCATGGATTTCGGCGCCAGCCGCCCGCGACCGCGGTGAGGGCGCCCGGCAATAACATCTGGAGGAACGTCGGCATGCTTGGTTTGATGCAAGATTGGCCCTTGCTTTGTCACCGGATCATCGAGCACGCAGCCACCATCCATGGCACCCAGGAAGTCGTAACGCGTTCGGTCGAGGGTCCGATCCATCGCACCAACTATCGGCAAATTCGCGACCGCGCGCTGAAAGTCTCGCAGGCGCTGGAACGCGACGGCATCAAGTTCGGCGACCGAGTCGCCACCATCGCCTGGAACACCTGGCGCCATCTCGAAGCCTGGTACGGCATCATGGGGATCGGCGCGATCTGCCACACCGTCAATCCGCGTCTGTTTCCCGACCAGATCGGCTGGATCGTCAACCATGCGCAGGACCGGATGGTGTTGGTCGACCTCACCTTCCTGCCCGTCCTGGAACAGCTCGCCGCCAAGCTGCCGAGCGTGGAGCGCTATATCGTGCTCACCGACAAGGCGCATATGCCGGAGACCAGGCTGAAGAACGCGGTGGCGTATGAGGACTGGATCGGCGCGGTCGACGGCGATTTCGCATGGAAGACGTTCGACGAGAACACCGCGGCCGCGATGTGCTACACGTCGGGCACCACCGGCGATCCCAAGGGCGTGCTGTATTCGCACCGCTCCAACGTGATCCACGCCTTGCTTGCCAATTCGCGCGATGCACTAGGTACCTCCGCAAGCGATACAATGCTGCCGGTGGTGCCGTTGTTCCATGCCAACAGCTGGGGCATCGCGTTCTCCGCGCCCTCGATGGGCACCAAGCTGGTCATGCCCGGTCCGAAACTCGACGGCGCCTCGGTCTATGAACTGCTCGACACCGAGAAGGTGACCTACACCGCGGGCGTGCCGACGGTCTGGCTGATGCTGCTCAACCACATGGCGACGCACAGATTGACACTGCCGCATCTGAAGATGGTGGTGTGCGGCGGCTCGGCGATGCCGCGCTCGATGATCAAGGCGTTCCTCGATATCGGCGTGGAGGTGCGCCACGCCTGGGGCATGACCGAGATGAGCCCGCTCGGCACACTGGCCGCGCTGAAACCGCCGTTCACGGATCTCAAGGGCGAGCAGCGGCTCGACATCTTGCAGACCCAGGGTTTTCCGCCATATGGCGTCCAGATGAAGATCACCGACGATGCCGGCAAGACCCTGCCATGGGACGGCAAGACGTTCGGCCGGCTCAAGGTCTCCGGGCCCGCGATCTCGAAGGCCTATTACCGGGTCGATACCGACATCCTCGATCAGGACGGCTATTTCGACACCGGCGACGTCGCGACCATCGACAAGGACGGCTATATGCGGATCACGGACCGCTCCAAGGACGTGATCAAGTCCGGCGGCGAATGGATCTCCTCGATCGACCTCGAAAACCTCGCGGTCGGCCATCCCGCGGTCGCCGAGGCCGCCGTGATCGGCATCCACCACCCCAAATGGGACGAGCGGCCGCTTCTGATCGTGCAGCTCAAGCCCGGCCAGAGCGCCAGCCGCGAGGACATCCTGCGCTACATGGAGGGCAAGATCGCCAAATGGTGGATGCCCGACGACGTCGCCTTCGTCGAGGGCATCCCCCATACCGCGACCGGCAAGATCCTGAAGACCGCGCTGCGGGACCAGTTCAAGACCTACAACTTCCCGACGGCGGCGGCCTGAGGCCAAACACGCGCTGCCAGTTCAGCCTCCCGCCCTCCGGGCGGGCTGGCCGCCTTTGCCTGGATCGCCGCTTTCCCGAGCAGGCCGAGTGCATCAATACCGTGCGATAAGGTTAACCCGCGAAGCGCATTTTCTGGCATGCTGCAGCGACGAAAGGCCTATTGGAAGCCGGCCGCCGACTTTCTAATTTGCCGCCGCTTTCGCAAGGACCAAAACATGAGGGATGAGCCAAGATGAGGAAAACAATCGCGCGACGAAGCATTCCGTGGCTGCTGTCCGTCGCGATGACGGCCACCGCGGCGCACGCCGCCGACAACAAGGTCGTGATCGGCGATATCGACGACATGTCGGGGCTCTATGCCGACGTGATCGGCCAGGGCGGCGTGGAGGCCGCCAAGATGGCGATCGAGGATTTCGGCGGCAGCGTGCTCGGCAACAAGATCGAGTTCATGGTCTCCGATCACCAGAACAAGCCTGATGTCGGCGCGCAAAAGTTTCGCGAATGGGCCGACCGCGACGGCCTGACCATGGTGCTGGGCGGCTCGAACACTGGCGTCAGCCTCGCCATGAACAATGTCGCCAAGGAGAAGAAGATCCCGTTCATCGCAATCGGCGCCGCCGGCGCCTCGCTGACCGGCAAGGACTGCACGCCCTACACGGTCCACTACGTCTACGACACCACGTCGCTCGCCAACGGCACAGCCAAGACCATCGTGAGCCAGGGCGGCAAAAGCTGGTTCTTCCTCACCGCCGACTACGCGTTCGGCACCCAGTTGCAGGACGCAGCCAGCAAGGTGGTCGAAGCGAATGGCGGAAAGGTGGTCGGCGCGGTACGGGTGCCGCTGTCGACGTCGGATTTCTCCAGCTACCTGCTGCAGGCGCAGAACGCCGGCGCCCAGGTGCTGGGGCTTGCCAATGCCGGCAACGACTTCACCAACTCGCTCAAGGCGGCCGACGAATTCGGCATCGCCAGGACCATGAAGCCTGCGGCGCTGCTCGCCTTTCTCACCGACATCCACAGCCTCGGGCTGAAGAGCGCACAGGGTCTCTATCTCACCACGGCCTGGTACTGGGACGCCAGCGACAAGACCCGCGCCTTTGCCAAGCGCTTTTTCGAGAAGGTCAAGCGGGAGCCGACCATGAACCAGGCCGGCTATTATTCGGCCACCCTGACCTATCTCAACGCGGTGAAGGCCGCCGGCACCACCGACGCCGACAAGGTGATGGCGGAACTGCACAAGGCGAAGATCGACGACATGTTCACCGACAACGGCAAGATCCGCGCCGACGGGCTGATGGAACACGACATGTACGTCATGCAGGTCAAGAAGCCTGAGGACTCCAAGTATCCCTGGGACTATTACAAGCTGGTGCAGACCATGTCCGGCGAGGAGGCGTTCGGCAAGCTGTCCGACTCCGCCTGCCCGCTCGTCACCACGCACTGATCCCGCACGATCCGGCGTGCGCCCTGTCACCAGC
>NZ_JBAURI010001114.1:0-3800 GCF_049581145.1 Bradyrhizobium sp. | reverse complement strand
GACGCACACGCCGCAGGGCGGCTGCAGCTGCTGCGGCGGCACGGTGCTGCGCAAGATCGGCGAGGACCTGACCGAGGTGCTCGAATACGTTCCGTCCGCGTTCAAGGTGATCCAGCATGTGCGGCCGAAGCTGAGCTGCCGGGCCTGCGAGACGATCGTGCAGGCGCCGCTGCCATCGTTGCCGATCGAGCGCGGCCGGCCTGGCCCGGGCCTGCTCGCTCACATCGCCGTGGCGAAATACGCCGACGGCCTGCCGCTGCATCGCCAGAGCGGGATCTATGCCCGTGAGGGACTCGATCTCGATCGCTCGACCATGGCCGAGTGGATGGGCCGCATCGCCGCGTTGCTGTCGCCCCTGACGCAAGCGATCGGCCGGCATGTCTGCGCTGCACCGGTGCTGCACGCCGACGACACCACGGTGAAGGTTCTGACGCCCGGACTGGGGCGGACCAAGACTGGCCGATTATGGGCGGCGGTGCGCGACGAGCGGCCGTTCGCCGGAACGGCGCCGCCGGCGGCCTTCTACCGCTACTCGCCCGATCGCAAAGGCGAGCATGCCGAGGCGCTGCTCGGCAACTGCCGCGGCTTCCTGCATGCCGACGGCTATGCCGGGTTCAACACCCTGTTTGCGCCCGATCCGAAGACTGGCGTGGCGCGGCTCACTGAGGTCGCGTGCTGGGCGCACGCCCGCCGCAAGCTCTACGACGTCTATGAAGCCACGGCCTCGCCGCTGGCCAAGGAGGCGTTGGAGCGCATTGCCGAACTGTTCGTGATCGAGGCGCGGATCAATGGCCGCCCACCGCCCGAGCGCTTGGCCGTCCGCCAGCAAGAGGCCGTTCCGCTGCTGGCCGGGCTTGAAGCCTACCTGCAAAAGGCGCTGAGCCAAATCAGCGGCAAGAGCAAGCTCGCGCAGGCCATTCGTTATGCGACCTCGCGGTGGGCGGCGTTGACCCGCTACACCACCGACGGCCGATTGGAGATGACCAACAACGCCGTCGAACGGGCGATCCGGCCTCTGGCGATGACCCGGAAAAACTATCTTTTTGCCGGCTCCGATTCCGGCGGCGTTCGCGCGGCCGCGATGTATACCCTGATCGAGTCCGCGCTATGCCGAGCGCGGTATAGCGCGGATTATGCCGCCCGCCGAACTATGCCGAGTCGAGTCGTTTTCCCCAGATTTCTCGCTGACCGGCGTTTGATCGGCTCGGCATAGTTCGTTCTGTGCCTCCGCTTTCAACAGCGGAGAACAGGAAGATGGAAGTTGAAGATTACTTGGGCAGAAGTCGGCTGTACCGGCGTCTCAGGAGCGGGCCGCACGGACAGCTCGTCGAGCGCTACGCCGCTCGTCTCGTCGAAGAGAGGCTCGTTCGGCTCGGCACATGGCGTTGCCTCAACGTGGTTGGCGGGCTCCTGACTTGGATCGCAGGCAGCCGCTACAAGCTGGCCGATCTCGATGAGCAGGTCGTTGAGCGGTACCTACGACATCGAGGCAGCAGGCAGTCTATCCAACCCGGTGACCGGGCCGCGCTCAAACGATGGCTGTCGGTGCTGCGCGAGGACGGCGCGATCGCGCCGTTGGTGCTGCCACGTCTCACCCCGCACGAACGGATCTTCAAGGAGTTCGATGCCTACCTGCGGTCAGAGCGCGGCTTGGCCCCGAAGTCCATCCTCCGCCATCTCCCCATCATCCGCGGGTTTCTGTACGAGGTGTGCTCCGGCGGCGCCGGCGATCTCCGCAAGATCAGCCAAGAGGACGTAATCCGCTACATTGAGCGGCACGCCCAGGATGGGAGCCCGAAAACGGGCAAGGCGATGTGCTGGTCATTGCGCGCCTTTCTCCGTTACCTCCACCATCGGGGGCTGAACGCGCGCCCATTGGCGAATTGCGTTCCATCGATGCGGCGATGGAAGCTCGCAACTCTACCGACCTATCTGTCTGCC
This sequence comes from Bradyrhizobium sp., assembly GCF_049581145.1. GTDB lineage: Bacteria > Pseudomonadota > Alphaproteobacteria > Rhizobiales > Xanthobacteraceae > Bradyrhizobium. Next base: position 1,859 of record NZ_JBAURI010001114.1, on the reverse strand, counting down.
GCTCAGGTCCGGAAGGCTCTCGACGGTTGCGATCGAGAGACGGTGATGGGGCGGCGCGACTACGCCATTATGTTGTTGCTGGCCAAGCTCGGCCTGCGGGCCGACGAGGTCGCGACGCTCACGCTCGATGATATCGACTGGCGCGCGAGCGAGATCCTCGTTCGCGCCAAGGGCCGACAGCGTGCGCGAATGCCGATACCGCCAGACGTTGGAGCAGCCATCGTTGCATATCTACGCAATGGCCGCCCAAAGTCGTCGTGCCGACGTTTGTTCGTCCGCACACTCGCGCCTCACGTCGGCTTTGCTTCTGGATGTGCGATCACCATGATCGCCAAGGTCGCTCTCGATCGCGTTGGAATCGAAGGTTGCGCACACCGCGGCGCGCATATCTTCCGACATAGTCTCGCTACCGAGCTTCTCCGATCTGGCGCGACTTTGTCGGAGATCGGACAGTTGCTGCGGCACGAGAGCCACGACACTACCCGGATTTACGCGAAGGTCGACATTGATGCGCTGAGAACATTGAGCCGGCCCTGGCCGGGAGGCGTGCAATGACCAAGCTGCGCTCCGCACTCGATAAGTACCTGAGCATGCGCAAGGGACTCGGATACAAGTACGAGCACCAGACCCGTCGGCTCACCGACTTTGTCGCCTTCATGGAGAAGCGCAAAGCCAGGACCATCACGACGAAGCTGGCCATGGAATGGGCAACGCTGCCGCCCGATCGTCATGCATCCTGGGCGCTGCGATTGAGCGACGTGCGCGGGTTCGCGCGCCATGTCGCCAACTTCGATCCGAGAACGGAGGTGCCGCCCGTCGGCATGCTGCCGGGATGGAAGCGTGCCAAGCCCTATGTCTACAGCGACGCGGAGATCGATGCATTGCTAAAGGCGGCGCTGGCTCTGCCGCCAGAGGACGGCCTGCGCCGATGGACCTACCATACCCTTTTTGGGCTGATCGCGGTGACGGGCATGCGCATATCCGAGGCGATGGGCCTGGAGCGTGATGACGTCGACCTCGACGCCGGCGTGCTGACGGTCCGGCTGACCAAGTTCGGCAAGTCGCGGCTTGTGCCATTGCATCCGACGACGAGAACCGCGCTGCGCGACTACGCCAAACGGCGCGATGCACGGCTCGGATCGCGCTGCGGCTCGACCTTCTTTGTTGCCGAACAGGGAGGCCGCTTGCTGCACCAGTACGTTTATTGCGTCTTCTGGCGATTGTCCCGAGAGATCGGGCTGCGGCTCCCAGGTGATCGTACCGGGCCACGCGTGCACGACTTCCGTCATCGATTCGCCATCCGGACACTGCTTGACTGGTATCGTGACGGCAAGAACGTCGAGCAGCAGCTCCCGGCGCTCTCCACTTACCTCGGCCACGCCTGCGTGCAAGATACTTACTGGTATCTCTCGGCCTGCCCGGAGTTGATGGAAGAAGCGGCGCGGCGTCTCGAACGACGATGGGAGGTGACGCCGTGAAGTCCGCCTCCAATGTCGCCACGTTGATCGAGCGCTTCTTCACCGAGCGCCTCATGCGCCAGCGCAATGTTAGCGCCAACACGATCGCCTCCTACAGGGACACGTTCCGGCTGCTGTTCACCTTCGCACAGGTGCGGCTGCGGAAGTCCCCTTCGGCCCTGACGCTCGCCGATCTGGATGCAACGTTCATCGGCGCGTTCCTCACCGATCTCGAGGTAACGCGCGGCGCCAGCGCGAAGACGCGTAACCTGCGTCTGACTGCCATCCGATCCTTCTTCAGGTTCGTGTCGTTCGAGGAACCGGCACACAGTGCGCTGATCCAGCGCGTGCTCGCCATACCGAGCAAGCGCCACGACAAGCGCCAAGTGCACTTCCTGGCGC
>NZ_JBAURI010001113.1:0-1914 GCF_049581145.1 Bradyrhizobium sp. | reverse complement strand
GGTCATTTGTCCGCGGGCTTGGTCGCGCAGGTGCGCCAGACCCTTGCCAACATCGCAGCGATCCTGGCGGAAGGCGATGCGCGGCCGGAGCATCTGGTGCGCCTGACCTGGTATGTCGTCGACATGGACGAATATCTGGCCAATCTGAAAGTGCTCGGCCAAATCTATCGTGAGATCTTCGGCACGCACTATCCGGCGATGGCGCTGGTGCAGGTCGTGCGGCTGGTCGAGCCCACGGCGCGCGTCGAGATCGAAGCCACCGCAGTGGTGCCGCGTTAGCAGGTCGTTTCCGAAGTTCGGATCACTGAAGCGAAGAAGCGCGTAGGATGGGTGGAGCGAAGCGATACCCATCAACGTTCGTGCCCCGATGATCGGTTTCGCGAAGCGCCCAACCCATCCTGCGCGGTTGGTTGGCTTCGCGTTTCAGCTCCTAGCTCGTAGGGTGGGCAAGGACAGCGGGTCGCGCGAATGCGCGAGCCGATGGCGTACCCACCAGCGCCGCGTCGTTGGGCGAAAATGGGGCGCTACGCTCGTCGAGCCACGCCGGACAAGTCGCTTTGCCACCGTGCCGCTTAGCCAGAAATCAACGCGCTGAGCGCAACGACGACGGTCAATCGGCCTTGCGGCGATTAACTTCGGGAAAAATCCACATCGCCACCACCATGAACGGCGCGAGCAGCAGGATGGCGATCTTCGGGCCGTACATCCCGATCGCGTCCTCGTAGACATAGCCGGCGCCGGCGACCAGCAGGACGATGATCGAGAGCGCGGCCTTGATGTGAAACGGCATCTGATGCCTCCCCTAACCGGCGGCGAAAAGCTGGAGCGGCCAAAGCTGGAGCTGCGAACAGAGGGCGACCAGCGCCGCCAGCTGGATCATCCCGAGCACGGCCAGCCCGGCGCGGCTATCGCGCCATTCGTCAGGCACGGCCTGCAAGGCAGCAGGCGCGAACAGGAAGATCAGCCCGCCCAGCACCACCACCGAAGTCCAGCGCAGCGCTTGGTGCGCGAACAGCAGTGCGGCGAGCGCAGAGAGTACGACGAGGGCAAGATTGACCACGATCAGCGCGATCGCTGGCGCGCCCGCGAGCGAAGCCGGCCGCGCGCTGAGCGGAAACAGGCCGGTGATCGTCAAGAAGCCGAGGCAGCCGACAGCAACAGCCGTGCCGAACACGAGCAGGCCAAGCCCGTTGGGCTCGATGCCGGCCAGGCTGCTCACTCCGCAGGCTGGCTTGCCACGGCGTCGAGCCGCGGCGTGCGCGAGGTCCTGCGCATGTCGGTCTTGATGTAGCGGGTCTCGGTACCGTTGAAGAGATGGCCGAGCAGGCCGCGGTTGAGGTCGGACGTGCCGAACAGCCAGTCCATGATCGGAAAGGTCAGGTTCATGTTGCGCTCCATCATGATCGATGGGTCGTGATGGGCGGCATGGTGGCGGCGGATGGTGTTGACGAACGGCGTGACGCGGACGAACCAGCCGTCCTCGACATGGCAGCAGAAATGCATGAACTCGTAGATCAGGTACATCGAGGTCGTGGTCGCGATCAGGAGCCAGCCGACATTCGCCGAGATGATGGTGCCTGCGGCGATGGCGAGCGGGATCGACATCAGCGTGAAGGTCGCCAGCGCGTAAGGCGGGAAGAACGTCACCCGCCAGTCGCGATGGTCGGCGAAGCGCATCTCCTGGTCGGTGAAGAACTGGTGATGCATCAGCGTGTGACGGTTATAGATCGCGCGGAATGCCTTGATCTGCGAGGGGCGATGCATCACGAAGCGGTGGATCCACCATTCGAAGAAATTGGCGCCGAGGAAGGTGACCGGAACGATCAGCAGCTCGGAGGCCTTCAGATCGCGCAAGTTCGCGATGTAGATATAAAGCGCGGTGAAGCCGATGGCATAGATGATGAAGACATGGAG
>NZ_JBAURI010001112.1:0-25939 GCF_049581145.1 Bradyrhizobium sp. | reverse complement strand
GCTTTACCGCGCCGATGGAGACGACCTCGGGCTGTGAAACGTCGGCCGAAATCCTTTGTTCCTTCCGTCAGCCTCACGCCGCCGCGCGGGACGCGTTCCGGCGCCAATTGATCTCACCGCCGGCGAGGACGACCTCGATCTGCCTGTCCGTCAGGCCATGACGCGTCACGATCGCCCCGCTGCAATCGAGCGTGACGTCCTCGCCGCGCTGCAACATCTGACGCAGATTGTCCGCGCGCAGCACGTCGCCCGTTTGCAGCCGATCGTAGTCGGCAGGATTGGCGAAAACCAACGGCAGGACGCCATAGTTGACGAGGTTCTGCCGATGAATCCGGGCAAAGCTCTTCGCCAGCGCGATTCTCAGGCCCAAGGTTCGCGGCGCCACGGCGGCGTGTTCGCGCGACGACCCCTGGCCGTAATTTGCGCCCGCGATGACGGCGTGCCCGGATTTGCCAGGGACGGCGCGGGCGCGCTCGACGTAGGTCCGATCGATGCGCTCGAAGCAGAAACCGGCGATCTTCTGGACGTTCGAGCGATAGGGCAGAACCTTCGCACCCGCCGGCAGGATCTCGTCGGTGGAAACATTGTCGGCCATCTTCAGCAGGACCGGCAAGGCGACGCTGTCCGGAAGCGGGTCGAAAACGGGCAGCGACCGGATGTTCGGTCCCTTGACCAGCGCCACCGACCTTGCCTCATCCGGCGCGAGCGGCGGAGCGATCAAGGCCGTGGTCGCCGCGACGGGCTCCGGCGCGGCGAGGCGCGGATAGCTCATGCCAAGGGTGCGGGGATCGGTGATCCGGCCGGCGAGCGCGGAAGCGGCGGCGGTTTCCGGCGAACACAGGAACACGCTGTCATCCTCGGTGCCGGAGCGGCCGGGAAAATTGCGCGGCGTGGTCCGAAGCGAGTTCCGACCGGCCGCGGGCGCCTGCCCCATGCCGATACAGCCATTGCAGCCGGTCTGATGAAGGCGCGCGCCGGCCGCGACCAGCGCGCCGAGCCGGCCGTCAGCGATCAATGTCTCGAGCACCTCGCGCGATGACGGATTGACGTCGAATGAAACCGATGCGGGAATGCGCCTGCCGCGCACGATCTCGGCGGCGATCGCAAAGTCGCGCCAGCCGGGATTGGCGGATGAGCCGATATAGCACTGGTAAACGGATTGGCTCCCGCCCTTGTCCCTGCCTTGGGCCGCCAGTTCGCTGACCCTGACGACGTTGCCGGGGCTCGACGGCGTGGCGATCAGCGGTTCCAGCTTCGATAGGTCGATCGCATCTTCCGTATCGTAGGCACATCCCTCATCCGCCGCGATCGGGCGCCAATCTGCGGCGCGGCCTTCCGCCTCCAGGAATCGACGCGTCTCGGCATCGGACGGAAACACCGAGCTGGTCGCTCCAAGTTCGGCACCCATGTTGGCGATCACGTGCCGGTCCATCGCCGACAGCGTGTGCAATCCGGGGCCAAAATATTCGATGACCTTGCCGACGCCGCCCGCGACGCCATGGCGCCGCAGCATCTCGAGTATGACGTCCTTGGCGCTGACCCATTCGGGGAGTTCACCGGTCAGCCTGACCCCGAAAACCCCCGGCATGGCGGTCGGGAACGGTTCGCCGCTGATCGCGAGTGCGACGTCAAGCCCGCCCGCGCCGATCGCAAGCATTCCCAATGCGCCAGCCGCCGGCGTGTGGCTGTCGGCTCCAAGCAGCGATTTTCCGGGTTTGCCGAAACGCTGCATATGCACGACGTGGCTGATGCCGGTACCGGGGCGCGAGTACCACAGGCCGAAGCGCCGGCTGGCGCTTTCCAGGAACAGGTGATCGTCGGCATTCAAATTGTCGACCTGCAGGATGTTGTGATCGACATATTGCGCGCTGAGCTCGGTCGAGATTCGCTCCAGCCCGATCGCCTCCAGCGCCAGCATGACCAGCGTGCCGGTGGCGTCCTGCGTAAGCGTCTGATCGATCTTGATCGAAATCGGCGCCCCCGCTCGCATATCGCCGTCGACGAGGTGGGCGGAAATCAGCTTCTGTGTGACACTGCGTGGCATCTTACCGACCTTCTCGAACGCACCATGCCCCGGCATCATCTGACTTCTGGGCGATGCGCCGCCGTCGCAAGATGTGCTCGCGGGATAGTGAGGGTATTCCCGCTCCCGGCGACCTTTTGCTGCACGAGCTTGGAAGCCGCGAGTCGGCAAGTCATGAGGCGGCAAACCGACTCGGTTTAATTCCCGGACGGCTTCGACGATCGACGGAAGTGAGGAACGGTTCGCTCCGTTCGGGTTTTACCATAGCGGGGCTGCCGAACCTTACGGGCGTACGTCATGCCGCATATCTCGTACTGGATCGCCTACGGAATCCCCACAGTCATCCTGCTGGTTGCGCTGGTCTATGGCGCGAGCCGCGCCGGATCATTCACTCGCCGCGAGCGACGCGAGCTTGACGCCAATGCGAGAATGGCGGAACGGCGGGACGATCCGCTGAAACATTAGCACGCAGGCTGGTCACCGCCCGCACATGGGGTCGCAGTCCAGCACCTGCTGAACGCCGCTTCCGAGATAGACAGTGATCGACTTGTTTGGCCCCGACGCGACGTTGGTTTTCGCGGCATCGGCGATGCTGCGCAGCGCCAATGACAGCGTCCCGCTGAGACGCGCTTTCGCCAGGGTCTGAACCTGATCGGGGGTCAACTCCAGGGTCGCGGTTTTTCCCAGCACCGCGTTTTGCCCGTCCTTCTCCTTCGGCGCCTGATCGATCGCGAGCACCCGGATGTTGGTCAGGACGACCTGCGAAACGACGACATCGACCACCACGGAAGGATCCGCGCCTGAGCCCTTGTCATGTTTCGACAGTACGACATCGACGCGGTCATTGGGCAGGATGAATCCGCCCGCGCCGGTTTCCGCGGAAATCTCGGTCGAGACCGCGCGCATGCCGGACGGCAGAATCGCCGCCATGAAGCCGGCGCCATTGGCCTTGACCAGCTTCTGCTCGCGGATCGGCTCGCCCGCAATGAAGGGCGAGCGCGCGATCGAGCCTACGATTTCCTTTTTGGCGTCGGTGCCCTCGGTGCGGCGAATGAAGCTGCTGCTGGCTGTCGTTTGCGTCCAGGTCTGCCATTCCATGTCGTTGTCGTTGACGGTCTGGCCAAGCGCGATGTCATTTTTGGCGACGAGAATGTCGACGGTCGGGGGGCCCTGCACGACGGCCTGGACCGGGGCCTTGGTGTCCGACCCGCTGGCCAGATAGGCGGCGATGCCGCCAGCGATTAGAGCGATCGCCAGAACAATAATGCGCGCGGGCTTCATTTAACTTTACTCTCACAAGACGCCGGGCAGCGCTGCCACTGCCGTAGGCAGAGTTAACCAGCCATAAGTCAAAGCCAGGTTAATAGGATGTATCGAACGATTTGAGGTTGTCCGCCAACGGCCTCCGGGTCAGGCCGGCTTGCAGCGCACCCGACGGAGCCGCGCGATTGACGATTTCACCCGGGGCAGCAGTTTCCTTCGCAGCATCGGCTCCGCGGGCCTGGCGCCGGTCTCAGGTCGTAAAATTGCGCTGGATCGCGCGGTCGAGCGTTTCGCCGCCGGCGAAGCGCTGGCGCAATTCGCGCTTCAGCAGTTTGCCGCTCGGGTTTTTCGGCAGGCTGTCGACAAAGATCACGTGCTTCGGCACCTTGAAATGCGCCATCGCGCCCGTGCAATGCGCAATGATCGCCTCCTCGTCCAGCACCTGCCCGCTCTTGACCACAACGATCGCGGTGACCGCCTCGATCCACCTCGGATCCGGCAGACCGATCACGGCGACTTCCGACACCGCAGGCAGCCGATAGATCGTCTCCTCCACTTCCCGGCTGGCGACATTCTCGCCGCCGCTCTTGATCATGTCCTTCACGCGGTCGACGACCGTGATGTAGCCATCGGCATCGATGGTGGCGAGATCGCCGCTGTGAAACCAGCCGCCGGCGAACGCCGCCGCGGTCTTGACCGGATCGTTGTAATAGCCCGACAGCAGATGCGGCGAGCGGTGGACGATCTCGCCGACCTCACCGACCTTGACGTCTTCCATCGCGGTATTGACCACACGCGTGACGACATTGATTGCGGGCTTGCCGGCCGAGCCCGCCTTGCGCAGTTGATCCTCCGGCTTCAACACGGTGGCTAGCGGCGCAATCTCGGTTTGACCGTAGAAATTCCAGAATTTGACGTTGGGCAGGCGCCGTTGCAGTTCGAGCAGCACTTCCACCGGCATGATGGAGGCGCCGTAGTAACCTTTTTGCAAGCTCGAGTGATCCGTCGTGTCGAAGGCGGACGAACGCAGCATCGCGATCCAGATCGTCGGTGGCGCGAAGAACGAGGTGATCCCGTGGGCCGCGATCAGCGACAGGATGTTATCCGCGGCAGGCTTCGCCGTGATCAGGCTGGTTGCCCCGAGATAGATCGCGGGGCCAAGAAACACGTCGAGCTGCGCACAGTGATAGAGCGGCAGCGCATGCAGAACGTTGTCGTGTTCCGCCATACCGCCATCGACGATGCAACTGACATACTGCCACATCACGGCCTCATGGGTCAGGATCGCGCCCTTCGGCAGCGATTCCGTACCGCTGGTATAGATGATCTGCGCGGGATCGCGGCCGTCGACGGAAGCCTCCAGCGGCGAGGCATCGCCGTGGAGCAGGTCATCGAACGTGGTCATATCCTCTGGAGCGGTCGAAGGCTCCTCACCCGGCAACCAGAGCAGTTTTCCGACCGCCGAGCCCTTTGCCGCCGCGGCACGCGCCGCCTCGATGAGATCGGGACCCGCGGCCAATACCTTTGCGCCGGAATTGGCGAGGATGAAGCCGATCTCGTCGGGGTTCAGCATGAAATTGATCGGCACCAGGACCGCGCCGATTCTCGCAAGGGCAAAGCGCAGCGCGGCAAAAGCATGCGAATTGCGCGACAGCACGGCGACCCGCTCGCCCTGCGCGATGCCGAGGCCGAGCAAACCCCGGCCGAGCCGATCGCAGATCGTGTCCATCGCCGCAAAGCTCCAGACCACCCGACCGCAGACGATCGCGGTCTTGTTCGGGCAGCGCCGGGCGGACCGGCGCAACAGATCGGCGATGCTGTGCTCCCGCGCTGTCTTGATCGTGCCTGCGATATCCGCGCTCATCTCCCCCTCGTGATTATGCGTCCTCTTGCTTGCCGGCAGGCTACCTTCCACTGCCGATGAGCGTCAACCTGCACGGTTTCGCTCCGCGCGGACCGGTTACGCACGCAGCTGGCACACGTCGGAGGGAAGCTCCGCAACTTCCCGACGAGCTGGAGCGCGAGCTCTATCATCTCACCGCCACCGCGCGTGGCCATTGGGCGCCGTGCGGCCCGGCGGAACGCATCGCCGATACCCCGCCCGCGGCCATGGTTCGATGAGCGCGCCGCCGATGGCTTCAACGTCATGCCGCCTCGGCCTGCGACGGCCGGCGAACGCGTCGTTCTGGTTCAGCCATCTTGAAGTCCGAATCATATCGGCCCGCTGCTCCGAACCTCATCTCGCTCGTCCGAGGACATCAGGCCAGCTTGCCGACGGCGCCTTCGAGCACGCCCCACGCCTCGTCGCCAAAACGCCCCTTCCACTCACTATAAAAGCCGCCGTCCCGCAGCTTGGCGCGGAAGCTGTCGGGGTCGGTGCCGTTGAAGGCGAGACCTTTTACCTCGAGCTCGGCCTGCAGGCTGCCGTTCAGCGCCTTGATGTCCTCGCGTTGTTTCAGCCCGGCATCGTTGATGGCCGACGCCACGATTTCCTGCACGTCTGCCGGCAGCGCGTTCCACGCGGGACCATTGGCGATGAACCAGAAGCCGTCCCAGATGTGGTTGCTGATCGCGCAGTGTTTCTGCACCTCGTAGAGCTTCGCGACCTGGATGATCGGCAGCGGGTTTTCCTGGGCATCGACGATTTTCGTCTGCAGCGCCGCATAGACATCGGAAAACTGCAGGCTGGTCGGCGCCGCTGACAGCGCCCTGAACATGGAAATACCGAGCCGGCTCACCGGCACACGGATCTTCAATCCGTCCATGTCCTGCGCGGTTTCGATTGGCGCGCCGCTGGTCGTGATCTGCCGAAAGCCGTTGTCCCAGATCTTCTCGAAGGTATGCAGGTTCGCCTTTGCGATCACGTCGCGCACATGCGCGCCGAGCGCTCCATCCATCGCCTGCCAGACCTGGTCGTAATCCGCAAACGCGAACCCCACCGCGCTGATGGCCGCGGTCGGCACCACAGTCGCGATCACCAGCGCGGACGGCGTGAAGAAGGTCATCGCGCCGGCACGGACCTGGCTCAGCATGTCGGTGTCGCCGCCGAGCTGGTTGTTCGGAAAGATCGTGAGCGCGACCCGCCCCTTGGTCTCGGCGCTGATCCGATCGGCGGCCTCGCCGGCACGGACGTTGAGGGGATGGGTCGCCGGCAGATTGTTGCCGTATCGGAGTTCGATCTCGGCGGCTCGCGCGATCTGCGGTGTGCCGATCGCCGCTGCGGCCGGAGCGACCGCCAGACCGCGCAATAGCCGCCGTCGCGTCAATCCTGTCATCGCTTCCTCCCGGTTGATGGCAATTGATTGGTGTCTTGAGCACCTTACGCTGCTCTTGCATCGCTTCGAATGTCAAACAGCCGAGACCTCGCGGCCTCGCGGTGCTGATGGCGTCCGAGCTTTGCAAAGACGAGACCCTCTGCAAGCGAGAAGGCGCAGCAAACACCGGGCACCGGCACCCATGGTCCGCGTGCAGAAGGAAAAAGCACGCGTTAGAACCACGGGCTCAGCCGAAAATACCCGGCCTTCCCTGCTCAGTGGTTTGAACGGTTGCTCCGCGCTCTTCTCGGTGACCATCGCTTGGTTGCCACCGTCACCGGCGTGATGCGAAGCATCATGGCCAACTTGGCGCCTGCATAGGAGCGCCGGGACCACGTGGCTTGGCCGTCCGGAGATGATCGTCCGTCCGCACTCCCGAAAGAGAATGCCAGCCCCGCGCCGCCCACCACGCCCCGCCTCGCCGACGGCCTCATCCGCAGGGACGGCTTGTGCCGCTTCCTGGAAGACGGCCGCATCGAGATCGATTCCGACAGCGCTGCGCGCGGAGGGAGGGGAGAACCCGCCGGCCGGAATCTGGATCGTGGATAGACCCTTATAAATATGGGCAGATCCGATGGAAGCGTGCGGCAGAGGTGGACTGGATCGGGACGCCTGATATCATTCGGTCTGCGGAAGCGCTGAACCAGGCAACCCATATGAGTCTCGATTTCGTTCTTGTGCCAGGTCCATTGGTTCGAGCGTCGAGCTGGGAGCCTACGGCGCAGCAGTTGCGGAAATCAGGACACAATGTCCAAACTCCGGATGTCCTCGACAACCAACAATCGCCGCCGGCATGGCGTGCCTGGACGTCCCACCTGCTCCAGTGCATCACGCCGTGTCACGAACCGATCCTGGTCGGCCACAGTTCGGCAAGTCCGCTGGTCGCGGATCTTGCGCGCAGGCTGCCCTGCCGTTGCATCATCATCGTTGACGGAGAGGTGCCGCCATCACGAGGCCCAGCTTCACCCATCCGTCCCGCGCTTTTCGATTTCATCAGAAGCATCGCAGCCAGCGACGGAACGCTTCCGATCTGGTCGCGATGGTTCGCCGGCGATCCTCGGCGCACATCCCTCATTGGTCTGGACCTGCTGGCGAGAGATCCACCCGCATTCGCGGAGTTCGAGCGCGGTTTGCCAAGCCTCTCGGTCGATTGGTTTGACGATGCGATCGAGCTGGCCGACTGGGACCACGTTCCTGCCGGGTTGATTCAATGCTCGCCGATCTATGATCACGCCGCCCTGGAAGCGCGGCGGCGGGGATGGCCGGTCGTCAGGCTGGAAGGCACCCACCTCCATCCAACGCTGGAACCGGTCGAGACCACGAAGGCGCTGGTGTCGATGTCCCGGGATATGATCGGGTAATTATTTTTCACGTTGTTTTCTTTGTGAGAGCGTTTTTCATGATCGCCATCCTCGAACGGATCGACGAATACAGAACCGTCCTCGAGAGCTATTCAGCCAGACTGCTCCCATGCGTCAAATGGGAGCCTGCCCCTCGGGGTAACGTAACGGCGCCGGACGATACTGCCGACTTCTATCGCTTTTTCGCCGCCACGCCGCATGCGGAATTTCTTTATGGGGATGCGCGCGGCACACCATCGAGCACCCGAAGCGGGCGAGAGAAAGCGAATTCTCAGAGCTCAGGGATCAAGAGGTAAGCCAGATCGAGGATCTCTATGCCAGGGCCTTTGGACCGGAGTCCGAAGATGGCTGATCGATCGAAACTCTCTTTCAGGCCGCCGACCTTCCGCCGGCGCCTGATCCGACCTTCTCCGCCCGGTGCGGCAGCGTCCAGTTCGGGCGGATGAAATGACAGGTGTAGCCGTCCGGATATTTCTCCAGATAATCCTGATGCTCGGGCTCGGCTTCCCAGAACGGGCCGGCCGGGCTTACCTCGGTTACGACCTTGCCCGGCCAGATGCCTGACGCATCGACATCGGCAATGGTGTCTTCCGCGATCCGCTTCTGCTCGTCGCTGGTATAGAAGATGGCCGACCGATAGCTCGCGCCGCGGTCGTTGCCCTGACGGTTCAAGGTCGAGGGATCGTGGATCTGGAAAAAGAATTCCAGCAGCTTGCGATAGCTGATGATTTTGGGATCGAAGATGATCTCGACGGCTTCCGCGTGGTTGCCATGATTGCGATAAGTCGCGTTCGCCACGTCGCCGCCGCTATAGCCCACCCTGGTTGAAATCACGCCGGGATACCGGCGCAGCAGATCCTGCACACCCCAGAAGCAGCCGCCGGCAAGAACTGCGCGTTCCGTCGAAACCGTCATATCTGTCCTCCTCGGTTCGCCGCGGGTCGCTTCCCGCAAGCCTGTCAGGATGCTCGATGACCCCGAACGTTGCACACGGGAAGATAACCATCAACGTCCGGAATTTGAATGGCGCGCCAGGGTTCTTGACGATCACGCAATCTTGTTTCGCCCTCACGTCTCGGCGGTCGTCGCCACCGCGCAACCCGTACAGGCGCATTCCCCCCGATTTCTGATACCAACAGCCAAAGCTTCGCATTCTCGCGATGGTGCGCAACTGAGGAGTGGCGCACGGAATCCAGCAAGATCAAGCAAGCCGGTGGAACGCGCGCGAGCTCCAGCTGTTGCACGTCACGGCATTCCAAGTCCGTCAGCGCCAAAGATCATGACCGCCCGTTGGTTTTGCGCGCTGGAACAAGGATCACGCTCCATGTCAGACAGCACCGTCGCTCCCGCAAGCCGAATCATCCTGCCCAAGCCGCGCGATCCGCACCTGCGCGAGCTCGCCAACTGCATCCGGGCGCTGGCGATGGACGCGGTCCAGCAGGCCAAGAGCGGCCATCCCGGGATGCCGATGGGAATGGCCGACATCGCCACCGTGCTGTTCTCCGAGTTCCTGCAATTCGACGCCGAAGATCCGCACTGGCTCGATCGCGACCGCTTCCTGATCTCCAATGGACACGGCTCGATGCTGCTCTACGGCCTGCTCTATCTCACCGGCTACCGGGATATGCCGATCGAAGAGATCAAGCGTTTCCGCCAGATCGACAGCAAGACCCCCGGCCACCCCGAATATCGCCATGCCGACGGCATCGAAACGACGACCGGGCCGCTCGGGCAGGGCCTGGCCAACTCGGTCGGCCTGGCGCTTGCGGAGCGGATCATGAACGCGACCTTTGGCGATGCGCTGGTCAACCACCACACCTATGTCTTCATGGGCGACGGCTGTTTGATGGAGGGGATCAGTCACGAGGCGATCTCGCTCGCCGGACATCTGCGGCTGGGCAGGCTGATCGCCTTCTTCGACAACAATTCGATCACGATCGATGGCGCGACCAGCCTTGCCGTTTCCGATGATCAGACCGCGCGGTTTCGCGCGGCGCATTGGCACGTCCAGGAGATCGACGGCCATGATACGGATGCGATCCGCGCCGCCATCCGCGAGGCGCAGGCGGTGACCGATCGCCCGTCGATGATCTCCTGCCGCACCATCATCGGGTTTGGCCTGCCGACCAAGGAAGGCACCTCGAAGGCGCATAGCGACGCACCCGGCGAAGAGGAAATCGCAGGCGCCCGCAAAGCGCTGGACTGGACCGCGCCGCCTTTCGTGATTCCGGACGCCCTGCTGCAGGCCTGGCGCGGTATCGGCGGCAAGGGCAAGACCGCCCGGATGGCCTGGGCCGATCGCGTCAAGCGGGCGCCAAACGAACTGCGCCAGGATTTCGAACGCCGGACCAGAGGCGAGTTGCCGGAGGGCTGGCGGGCGGCCATCGCGACCGCGAAGCGCGAGTTTGTCGAAGGCGGCAAGGAGCTGGCGACACGGCAGGCCAGCGGCGCGGTGTTGAATCATCTGTTCGACAGGATCCCGGAGCTGCTTGGCGGCTCGGCCGATCTGACGCCCTCGAACAACACCAAGGCCAAGAACCAGGTCGAGATCCGCCCCGGCGAATACAAGGGTTCCTACTTGCATTACGGGGTGCGCGAACACGGCATGGCGGCGGCGATGAACGGCATCGCCCTGCATGGCGGCCTGATCCCCTATGGCGGCACATTCCTGACCTTCTCCGACTATTGCCGGCCGGCCATCCGACTCGCCGCCATGATGGAAGTGCGCACCATCTTCGTCATGACGCATGATTCCATCGGGCTCGGCGAGGACGGACCGACCCATCAGCCGATCGAACATCTGGCCGCGTTGCGCGCCATTCCTCATCTCGCCGTCTACCGGCCCGGCGACCCGATTGAAACGGCCGAGTGCTGGGAGATGATCCTGGCGACGCCGCGCCAGGCGGCGCTGATCGCGCTCTCGCGCCAGCCCATGCCGCTGTTGCGCCGGGAGGCCGCGGCGGAAAATCTGTGCGCCAAGGGCGGCTACGTCCTTCTGGAGGCAGACGGCGTTCCGCGCAAGCTCACCATCATGGCGACCGGATCAGAACTGCATCTCGCGGTCGAAGCACGGACGAAGCTGCAGCAAAGCGGGATCCCGACGGCGGTGGTGTCCATGCCTTGCCGGCTGCTGTTCGAACAGCAGGAGCCGGCCTATCGACGCAAGGTTCTCGGCGACGGCACCGCCCGCGTCGCGGTCGAGGCCGGCGTCGAGATATCCTGGGACCGCTACCTCGGCCCGGACGGGCGCTTCGTCGGCATGCATGAATTCGGCGCTTCGGGAAAGATCGGCGACGTCTACAAGAAGTTCAATATCACGACAGAGGCGGTGGTCCAGGCCTCGCGCGAGGCGGTCAAGGCCGCGTTCGGTTAGCCAACTCCGTTCTCGCTCCCGCTTAGGGTTTCGATGGCGCCGCGGGACCGCCGGCCCGGCACCTGCAACGCTTCGCAGGGGCCGGCATCGCGAGAAGCGATCTGCCTGGTAGCGCAACGTCGCAAAGTTGCGCGGCGAACGTCGCCTTTGCGACATTCGGCCCCCGGTTCGGGGCCTGCCGGAGGGCTTTCTGCTGGTCTGGAATTTGCGTAGTGCGGATCAGACGTTCAATTTCAGAAGGCGGCACCGATGGCGTTCACCTCGATCTGTCGCAGCAGCGCCGTGACTGAAGGGGGCATGGGCCTGTTTCATGCCGGCCGCAAGAGCGTGCTGCTGGTCTGGCCCACCGGCGGTGAACTCAAGGCCTATCGCGGGCGCTGTCCGCATGCGGATATGCCGTTGAACGACGCCACCTTCAACGGGCAGACCGTCATTTGCCCGCATCACCAATGGGGTTTCGACTGCACGAGCGGCAAGTGCGTGACCCACCTGGTGCGCAACGCGCTCCACCCCTACGCCGTGCGTGTGGAGGGCGACGAAATTCAGGTCGACGTCGGACCGACGAAGCCGGCGCGCTCGCCGGCGTGAGTTTCGGACCTGCCACGCATCGTCACAGGCAGCGTGGCTCATGCATGAAGGCGCATGGCATGGCGGAGAAAGAGCAATGGGTGGTCTGGAACGGCTCTCTGGGAATCCTTGACATGGTGACGATCGGCCATATCGAAAATCGCGAGGGCGGCCGGAGTGCCTTTCTGGCGCCGCCCTACGACGTCGTCGGGCCGTTCAGCCTTGACGAACTGCAAGCGCGGGGCCGCATCGCCTTTGGCGCGTGTCTGGTGCTGTCGCGCCGGAGATGGCAGGAGGATCAGGTCGAGCTGCGCTTCGCAGCGCGGGCAGAACGCCGAGCCTTGCCATTCCGGCTGGGCTTCAAGGATGACGACGAGGAGAACCGCGAGGTTCTGAACCTTTCGCGGCAGGGCGCGCTCGAGCCTGCGCAGATCAACGCCGCCTTCCGGCGGCTGGCCAAGACCGCGCATCCTGACGCGGGCGGCAGCGACGAACACTACCGCCGTATCGCGCAAGCGCGCGACGCTCTGCTCGCACAATTCGGCAGCTTCTCGCAGACCTGATCGAGGTTGATGGATGTTCACCAGGATATGCCGAGAGGACACGATCATCGAAGGCGGAATGCGGCTGGTGATCGCCGACGCCCATCTCGTCATTCTCGCCTGGCCTGAGAACGGCGTGGTCAAGGCCTTTCAAGGTGTCTGCCCGCACGCCAACACGCCATTCGCTGACGCCGAATTCGACGGTGCGGTGCTGACCTGCCCGCTTCACTTCTGGAGCTGGGACATGAATTCGGGCCAGCCGACCCATGAGCACGCCATCGCGCTGGCCGAATATCCGCTCAAGATCGAAGACGGCATTGTCTATATCGACACCTGTGACGTGTCACCGGCATTCGCGTCGCTTTGATCGCTCTCCGGCGTCGCCGTTACGCCAGATCGATCGCTGAACGTTTGAGATCGGCAAGCGAGCAGGAACTCAAGGCGCCCTCATGGGTCGCGCGCAGCACTACGCGGGGCGCCTGGCCTGCCTCGAAGGCTTCCTGCCAGCGCGGTGCGCACAGGCACCAGCGGTCGCCCGGCTTCAGACCGGGGAAGCCGTAGTCCGGCAACTGTGTCGAAAGATCGTTGCCGCGCGACTTCGAAAACGCCAGAAATTCGGCCGTCGCCACGATGCAGACCGTGTGGCTGCCGACATCATCGGTCCCGGTGTTGCAGCAGCCGTCCCGGTAGAAACCCGTCATCGGGCTCGTTCCGCAGGTTTCCAAAGGCTCGCCGAACACATTGCGCGGCGCGCTGCGCCGGCCTCCGCCACTGCCGCTCTCGTCCCGCAACATGAGTTCGTCCTGATTGATCCTTGGCGGCGACCGGGGAGAGCCCCTGGTCGTGCCGCCGCTTGCCATCATGGGCCGCGCCGCTGACAAAGCAAGCGAAAGCAAGCAACGGGCCGTTGCGATCGGTCCGTGGTCTTCTATTTGCAGTGCGCCTCGGGAAACGCAAATTGGCGCGACACGGAGGATGACATGACGGACGACGCCCTGCGCTCACTTGTCGTGGCCAACAAGGCCATCGAGGCCCACAACATGGTCTCGTTTGA
Organism: Bradyrhizobium sp.; assembly: GCF_049581145.1. GTDB lineage: Bacteria > Pseudomonadota > Alphaproteobacteria > Rhizobiales > Xanthobacteraceae > Bradyrhizobium. The sequence continues at coordinate 12,442 of NZ_JBAURI010001112.1, read as the reverse complement.
ACTGATCGATCCGGACGGCGCGGAGTTGCCTGCCTTTTCCGCCGGGTCGCACATCGATGTAACAATACAAGATGGTATCGTCCGGCAATATTCGCTGTGCAACAGCCGCTCGGACCGCCATCGCTACCGGATCGGCGTCTGGAAGGACCCCAATGGTCGCGGTGGGTCCAGGGCCCTGCATGAAACGGTAAATGTCGGCGATACAATGCAGGTCGGGCCGCCCCGCAACCGTTTCCGCGTCCCCCGCAACACCAGACGGGTCCTCCTGCTCGCCCGCGGCATCGGCGTGACGCCGATGCTGAGCATCGCCGACGACTTGAAGTCGCAGAGCATCCCGTTCGAACTGCACTATGTTTTCGCCCTGATGTCCCCCGACGCCTTCCGCGGAACCATCGATGGGTCAAATTTCGCTGCAGACACAAAGTATTATCTCGAGGACAGCAGGCAGAACCAGTTGCTCGATGCAGCCGCGGTTCTCGCCGGACAGCCGGAGGATACCGACCTCTTCATCTGCGGCGCCGACTGGTGGCTCGACCCGATCGTCAAGACAGCCACCGAGAAAGGCTTCAGCGAACAACGAATCCATGTCGAGCGTTTCACGGCGAAGCTGGGTGCTGCCGCGCTCGACAAGGTGTTCGACGTCAAGATCGCCAGCACCGGTGCGGTGTTCAAGATCCCCGGCGACAAGACGATCGCAGGCTTCCTGGAGGAAAATGGCCTCAAGATACCGACATCCTGCGAACAGGGCCTATGCGGGACCTGCAAAGTCAAGGTGCTGGAAGGCGAGGTCGATCACCGCGACAAGCGACTGTCTCCCCAACAGCGGACGGAAGGCTTCTTCCTCGCTTGCGTGTCTCGTGCCAAAGGCGACATGCTGCTGTTGGATTTGTGACAACCGCGAAGCGGCTGGTCCCGGCCGCAGCACCACCGGCAAACGACCAGCGGAGTATCATGGCGAGCGCCTACTCCACGGCCAGGCATCCGCCACACCTCCGAAGTCGGATGGCGGACTCCATCTGTCAGTCGACAGCAGCCAGCAACGGATGTCCCGCAACAGGCAGCGGAGGCCTTCGGATGACGGCGACAGGGCGAGCCGTGCAGGTCTCAGTTTGCGATAGCTTCCCACTCTTATTCCAGCGTCTCGTCGCTGTCTGGTCTTATCAGCTCGGCCGGCTTATCGTAACCGGCCCGGCTGCTGTAGAAAACAAGAGCCATCAATCCGACCCCCACCAGCAGGGAAAACACGACGCCGATCGCCATTGCCACATATCCGGCCAGAGGGACCGCTGTTCCGACCGCGGATGACCACCCGGTGCCGGCAATGATGCTCGTCCAGATCAGCAGGGACAGCAGGATGGCGATGACGGCGTAAGAGCCCGGACCCATTCCCTTGGCGCCGGAGAGCACGTTGCGCCAACCCAATTCACAACCCAATTCACCTGGAATCCATTTCATGGCAGCGCCTTTCCCCGACAACATCGGAATCCTTCAGCGGCGAGCAATCATCTCTTGAACGACGCCACCACGATCTTGCGTCAACACGAGCCCGAACGGTGAGTTACACCGCCTGTTTATCCCGGTTCGCCTGACGCACGCGCGGCGATTGATGGGCGGACAAAACTAACGGCGGCATCAGGGGTCTTCGTGGCTCGAGAACACCCGACCGTAGGGCCGCAAGCGGCACCGCTCCATTCAACGCTGGTTTCGTCGCGCCCATACGTTGGTGTTAGACAACGTCGGCCTGACCGGCGCACGACGCGCGGGACGAGCCGCCATCGCGCGACGACGCTCATCCATTGATACGAGCTGCGACATGCGCCGCTGCTGCCGAGGCAAGGCATGGGCCGCGCGGTCTGTAGCAAGAGAGGCCAAATATCAGCCGGGCAACTTATGCGTGCATGTCGACCTGCGGCGCCAAGTCACTGCCAAGTAACTGCCAAGTAACTGCCAAGTCACTGATGCCGCTCGGAGAATGCAGTCCTTCACGATTCTGCAACAAGATGCTGCAGAACAGACCGTCATTGAGGTCGCAGAAAGTTGATGAACGCCGCGGCAAGGGCGTGCCAACATCGGGTCACGCCTTGCGTGCAGATGATAATCCTGGAGGAGATCTCCGTGAAAACTGCCGCCGCACCCATTGCATTCGCCGGCTCCGAGCTCTGCGACACACGTCATGTCTGCGCGTTCTTCAACAGCGACGACGAAAAATATCGGGTCTTGCTTCCCTTCATCAAGGACGGCTTCGCATGTGGCGACAAGGCCGTTCACGTTGTCAGCCCGGAGCAACGCAGCGACCATCTGCAGCGATTGACCGCGGCCGGAATCGACCTGGCGGCCGCCGAGCAGCGTGGACAATTCGAACTGAAGACCAACACCGAGGCCTATCTCAGGGACGGTCGTTTCGATCAGGATCGGATGCTGGACGTGTTCGAGCAGCTGGCCAGCGGCACCGTCAGGGACGGATTTCCGCTCAGCCGCATCGTCTGCCACATGGAGTGGGCGGCTGACGATCAAACGCACGTCGACAATCTGATCGAGTTCGAATCGCGCGTCAACGACGTCTGGAGCCGGCATGACGATGCGGTCATCTGCGTGTACGATCTTCCGAAATTCGGAGGAGCCGCGGTAATCGACATCATGCGGACGCATCCGATGATCATCATCGGCGGCATCCTGCAGAACAATCCTTTCTACACTCCGCCGGAACAGTTCCTGCGTGAAGTTCGCCAGCGGCGAACGGGCGCTCTGCCGCCTCGACGGTAGCCTCACTTGGTCGGCCCTCCCGAAGACCAAACCAATGACATCAAGCGGCTGCAGCGCTGCATCAACGACCTGGTCTCCGTCTTCGCTCTTCCTGCCGTCTGGAGCGGCGGCGGCTCGTCGCTGATCGTTCGCACCCTGCTCGATGCGCTGCTGGGGATCCTCGACCTTGATCTCGTCTATGTGCGGTTGAGGGATTCTCCCGGTGAAGTGCCGATCGAGATCGTCCGCTTCGCTCAATCGCGCAGTGCGACGGCCGCCCCCGAAGCGCTCGGCGCGTTTCTCGACCGCTGTCTGGGACCGGATACGCGGCAATGGGCTCCGCAGGTCCAGACTCTGCCCGGCGGCGGCGAGACGTCGATGGTCCCGCTGCGGCTGGGATTGCAGGGCGAGATCGGGGTGCTCGTCGCGGGGTCGCGGCGCAGCGGCTTTCCGATGCAGACCGAGAAATTGATTCTGGACGTCGCGGCCAATCTCGCGGTGGTCGCGCTGCATGAGACCAGGCTCCTGGCCGAGCAGAAGCGACTGGCCGACGTGCTCGATCAACGGGTCGCACAGCGAACCCTGGAACTTGCCGCGGCAAATGAAGAGCTCATGAAGGAAATCGCAGAACGCAGGCGTGTGGAGCAAAGACTGCGGGAGAGCGAACTCAAGCTGCGGCAGATGACCGAAACCATTCCCGAGATGCTCTGGAGCGCCACGTCCGACGGAGCGATCGACTACTGCAACGCGCGTGTGCTCGATTATACCGGTTTCTCGACCGACGAAGTCATGGCCGGCGGCTGGTTGAAGCTGCTTCATCCCGACGACGTCGACGAGGCTGTCCGCGCGTGGATGTCCTGTGTCGCAACCGGACAGCCGTATCGGGTCGAGGTTCGCACCTTCCACGCCGCCGACCATGGCTACCGATGGTGCGTCACCAGCGCGCTGCCCTTGCGCGATGAAGACGGGCGCATCGTGAAATGGCACGGTACGGTCGTTGACATGCACGATTGGAAGCAGGCCCAGGAAAGGCTCCGGAAAACCCAGGCGGAGCTCGCGCATATCACCCGCGTGATGACGATGGGAGAATTGACCGCATCGATCGCTCACGAGGTCAACCAGCCGCTCGCCGCCATCATCACGAACGGGGGGACCTGCCTGCGGCTGCTGGGTCGGCCTGACGTCGATATCGAGACGGTTCGAAAACTCGCAGGCCGCGTGGTTGCCGACGCGCGGCGGGCTGCCGAAATCATCGATGGCATCCGCGCGATGGCAAGCCGGCGCGCGTCCGAGCACACATCGCTTGCGCTCGACGATGTCATCCAGGAGTCGATCCTGTTCCTGCGTCCCGAATTTCAATTGAAGGGCGTCACGGTCTCACTCGATTTGACGCCAGGACTTCCTCGGATTGCGGGCGACCGCACCCAGCTGCAGCAGGTGATCATCAACCTCGCCATCAATGCGGCCCAGGCCATGACGGCGTCGGGCGGACGAAGCATTCTGATTCGGACCACGTCGCAGCCCGGAGCAGTGTGTTGCGCCATCGAGGACAGCGGTCCCGGGATTGAGCCGACCCTTCTGCCCCGCCTTTTCGACAGTTTCTTCACGACCAAGGAAAACGGCATGGGGATGGGACTGCCGATCTGCCGGTCCATCATTGAAGCGCATGACGGTCAGATTCATGCGGACAATCATTCCGCGCTCGGCGGAGCACGCTTCAGCTTTACCCTGCCGGCCACGGCCGTGCACGAGCTGCCAAGCGCGCCGTCTGCCAGAAAGCCGCTCACGGCAGCCGCGAATCAACACCCGCGCTCTTTCGGGGGTGTTACCGAGACCTCGCCCGACAGCGGCTTCAAACGCACCGGCCAATAGCCAAACCGGAAACGACGGTCGTCGCCGCAAGCCCTTGATGAACTGGGGGATCGGTCATGCTCGCCATTGGGCGGCCGTGAGCGACTGCGTGGGCGTTGCGTCCATTGCGGGCGCCGCGAGGCGCTCTTTTCATCCGCATCGGCGCCCGCAAAGCGGCGCGCAGCGCCGATACAGGACTACGATCAGTCGGGCCGCATCACCATGCCGTTGCCGTCGGCCCGCCCGAAGGAAGGGAGGTACCGGCCGAAGTTCAGTTCGAAGTCGCTGGGAACACCGTAGCCGATACCGCGGATCTTGGCGCGGCGCGCCTGCGCGCTGGGCCCCGCCAGGATCGAGAAGATCATGTCGTTGCTCGACTGAAGCTCGCCGGCCGTTGGCATTCCGAACCGATTGATCTGCGCCTTCGCGGCGGCGAGCACTTCGCGGTCGAATGAGGCGAGACGCCCGGCAAGCGCATCGACGAACGAGTCGAGGTCGTTGTCGTCGAGCGCGCGGTTCACCCAGCCATAGCGCTCGGCGATATCGGCATCGAAATCGTCGCCGGTAAGCGCGATCTCAAGTGCCCGCGAGCGGCCGACCAGCCGCGGGAGCCATTCCAGCGCTCCGCCGCCCGGAATCAGTCCGACGCCAACCTCGGGGTTGCCGAACAGGGCGTTCTGCCGGCTGGCGAAGCGCATGTCGCAGGCCAGCACGAACTCGTTGCCGATACCGCGGGTACGGCCGCGAATTTTGGCGATGCTCGCGACAGGCGCGGATGAGAGGCGCAGCACAAAGTCACGCCAAAGGTCCAGCACGTCTGGCTGTCTGGCCGCTTTTGCTACGTCAAGATGGGCGACGAAGAAATCGGGATTGGCCGATTGGAACACGACGGCCTTCACCGACGGGTCGGCCTCGATGTCCGTCATTAGCATTCTCAACTCGTCGATCGTTTCGGGAACGAACATGTTGATCGGCGGATTGCTGAAGGTGATCGTCCACCGCCCCGGATGGGTGCGGTCAGTCGTGAGCTGCGAAGTGTTGGTCATGGCACGTCTCCTGGTTTGGATTGGCAGACAAGCTTGCGTTCAAGTTGGCCTCGGTGCTGGTGGTCGCCCCGACGGTAGCGATGATGCATTGCATAGAAGACCCGAAGATTTTGCCTCGCGCGCGGGGCGTTCAGGATCTGCAACATGTGAGGAACGCAGCCATTTGCTTCGGCAACGGCCCGGATGCGGCCCCACGGATTGCCTCTCTTGGAAATGAAATCGTTATACGGATCGATCACGAGAAGCGCCGTGATCTCTCTGTCATACGGATGGTGCGTCATGGCGTCCCTCTCCTCCTGGATTGTGAAGACTCCGGCTCGCCGTCTGGCACAGACCGCCACTTCACCAATGTCAGCGGAGGTTTTCCTTTTTCGACGACGTGGATCGCAAGCTCGGCCGTATGGTTGCTACCGACGTTCCTCGCCGCATGGACCGTGCCGGCCGGAACAAAAAACACCTCGCCTGCCTTGATCGTCACCGGTGGCTTTCCTTCGACTTGGTATTCGAGTGAGCCCTCCATGACGTAAATGATCTCTTCGCCTGGATGGGTGTGCTTGCCGAAGGCCGCTCTCGGAGCGACGTCAACGGGCACCTGGATGGCCTCTCGCCCGGTCGTCCCCAGACCATGCCGCGGCAAATCGGTTCGCGTGATTCCGGTCTGGGCCATCGCCGCGTGCGTCAGCATCGTTGTTGCCACGATCCGCGCTATCTTCAGGAATGGACGGGACATACTGGTCTCCTCAGGTTCGGGTTTCGTGGGCCCAACCAGGACAGGGCTGGTGCCCGACCGGTTGATGGCCCGTCATCCTTGCGCGGACCTGAGAGAATCACCCGTTATGGGTCGTTAGCTGGCGTTAGCTGCTGCGAGCACCCGAACCCGATGGGACGAAGAGGGGTGTCGGGAGCAACCGAGAGCAGTCGCATGATCGAATGCGGGCGCTTGTCCGCGCCGGCCTGCTGATCGCCGAGGGATCATTTCAACGTGGCGAGCAGCCCTTCTGCGGCTTTCAGCTCGGCCGTTTCAAATCCTTCGCTGAACCCTTGATAGACCGATCGCAGCAGCGTCCGCGCGTTGTCGGACTGGCCGTTGTCGGCCAGGAGCTTGGCTAGGTCTCGCGCCGTTCGCAATTCCCATCCGCGTGCACCCTGGTGGCGACTTAACTGGAGCGATTCATTGAAGCAAGTCTCCGCTCCCCGCAGGTCGGGTTCGGTCATGGACAGCAGAAGGCCTGCCTTCATGCGCAACAATTCCGGCATATAGAACATCTCGCCGCTGGTTTCGGCCTGCCGAAGACTTTGCTCGATGAGGGCCTTGCCTTCGTCGGACCGCCCGATCACGGCAAGACCTTGAGCGAGCGCCATGTTGAATTCTATGGTGAGCACCTCATGGCGCGATGCGTGAAGGCGTTCCAGTATGGCCTGCAGATCGTTGACGCCGGCCCTGGTGTTGCCTCGCAGAATCTCCAACTCCGCCTTACGACCTCGTCCGATCGCCACCAGAGGTCCCAGGGCATTTGCTTCGGCAAGGGAAAGCGACAAATCGGTATGGTGGAGGGCGCCGTCGAAATCGCCAGCCCAGAGCGAAACCGAGGCTGCGCCTGCCAAAACCAGCGCCAACGCTGCCGGATGACCCATGGCTCCGGACGCTTGCACTCCCTGGCGTGCAAGGTCGAGCGCCTGGGTCGGGTAACCTTGCAGCCACAGTGTCCGTGCCAGCGAGATATATGAATAATAGTGGGGATCGTAGCTGAGGAGGATCGGCCCGCGATGGGATTGCGAGAATATCTTCATCAGGGAATCGAGTTCCGCACGTGAGCCGGCAAGGTCACCGGCAGTCTGAAGCGCTCGTCCCAACATGGCGTGGGCTAGCGCCTTGACTGCCAGATCGTCGGACGTCTCGGCGATAGCCCGGCAACGTCTGGCGCATTGCAGCGCTGACTTGAGATCTCCTTTGCGAGCATGGAAATAACGTTCCATGTTGAGTATTCCGGCTTGATGGGCCGTGTCGCCGTGTTCCTTGGCAATCGCCAGGCTTCTTTTCAGGGCGTCACTAACGGAGCCGCTTTCTCCGTACATTTGCGAAGACGAGAAGCCAAAGGCCGCCTGGAGATGCATCTCGTCGAGGCCGCCGGCAGAGGTCTCATCGAGAACGAGGATGGCTCGCTGCGACCATCGGTGACATTCCGGAAGCAGGGACATCGCAAGAAAGACCTGTACCGCAGCGGCGGCAAGCGGAATGCCAACCCTGGTATTTCCCCCCGCCGAAAAGCACCATTCGAGTGCCGCCCGAACGTTGTTGATGCCGGCGAAGTGTGACGCTCGCTCGATTCCGCTCGACGAATTCGGCGATCCCTTCCCGCTCTGCTCCAGCCAGCGGCGAAAGTAGGCTGCATGCCGTGTCGCGAGCTCGGCAGCCTCGGCGTCGTCGATGCTGATCTCCAGCGCATAGGCGCGCGTCGTGTCTAGAAGCCGGTAGCGCATCATCGCCCCCAGGGGGCTCGTTGCCACGATCGACTTGGCAACGAGACTGTCGATGGCGCCGAGAATGGTCGAGCTGTCGAAAACAGCAGCCTTGGTGACAACTTCCAGCGCCGCGTCCAGGGTGAAATGGCCGACGAATATAGCAAGCCTGCGAAGCACCGCGCGCTCCACTTCCGTCAGGAGCCCGAAACTCCAATCCAGCGTTGCCTGCAGCGTCTTTTGGCGTGGTGGCGCGGTTCGCGATCCTGACCAGAGCAGAGCGAGGCGCTGATTGAGAAGGTCCGCGGTTTGCTGCAACCCATAGGATTCGACGTGTCTTGCCGCCAGTTCGATTGCGAGCGCCACTCCATCGAGCTTTCGACAGATGTTTGCGACGATCGGGGCTTCCTTGTCGCTCAAGTGTAGACGTGCGCCGCTCGCCACGGCGCGCTCGACGAACAGCTGCGTAGCCGGGAACATCCGAACTGCGGCCGCTGTAAGCTCCGGATCGTCCGGTGGGCATGCCAGCGCATCCAATCGGTAGATATGCTCGCCTTCGACCCGAAGCGCTTCGCGGCTCGTTGCGAGAATATGGACCTGCGGCGCTGAGTCGAAGATGCGCGCCGCCAGCGACGCTACCGTTTCGACAAGGTGCTCGCATGTGTCGAGGATCAGCAGAATTCGCCTATTGCGCAGGTAGGCGATCAGGCTCGGCGTCGCGTCATTCGATTGAACCGAAAGTCCGAGCATGGAGGCGATCCCCGCGGTCACAAGATTTGGCTCGGCGAGCATTCCCAGATCGACGAACAGCAGGGCGCCCGAGAACGTCTCGATCAGCCGATGTCCGACCGCGACCGCAACGGTGGTTTTGCCGACACCGCCGGCACCCACGATGGTGACGAAGCGTGACGCGTTCAGTTGGGCCGAAAGCCTCAGGACGTCCTCGTCCCGGCCAACCACGCGACTCAAGCGGTTTGGAAGATTGGCGTGCGGAAAGTCAGCCGCAACGACAGGCGCGGCATCCGGCGGACGATCCGGTCGCGACACCGGCGCGACGAAGCAATATCCGCGTCCCGGCAATGTCGTGATGTATCGGGCGTCACCCTGCCCATCGCCCAGCGCTTTGCGCAGGCCATTCATGTGAAAGCGCAGGCTGCCTTCCTCCACGATGACATCGGGCCAGACCCGCGCAAGCAAGTCCTTCTTGCTCACGATCTCGTTCGGGGTGGAGGTCAGGACGACCAGTATATCGAGCGCACGCGCGCCCAATTCGACGGGGACACCCTCTTTGGTCAGAAGACGCTCGTTGACCAGCAATTTGAAGGGGCCGAACGACAGACCGTCCTCGGTCGGTTTGATAGCCGTCGCCATACAGACCTCTGTGAACGCGCCTGCCCAGCTGGATGTCGTGAGATTACGATCCTTCCTGCAAACCACAAAGGGTCGGGCCCCGGGGTCGAAATTTACACGAAACGACAACGGTTTAGCGGCAGCTAACGAGCCATAACAAAGCCTAACGGGTGATTTCGTCCTCACGGGGATAGGTGTGGGGCCGCACGCAAGCGCCGCGAGCAAACCATCAACCCCAGGAGAAACACCATGGATACCATCAAGACCTCCAAGACAATCGATCAGGGTCGGGGCCGGCTGTTGGGCACTGCCGCTCAAGGGACCACTGCCATCGGCGCAGTGAGCCTGCTTCCGTCAGAATTGACGGCCGCGCCGGCGAACGAAGCCATCCGCCGCTTCGGCAGCGTCAATATTCCCCAAGATGCGCTCGTCGACCTGCGACGACGCATTCTTGCGACCCGTTGGCCCGATCGGGAGACGGTCAATGATGCGTCCCAAGGCGTGCAGCTCTCGACGATACAGGCGCTCGCGCGCTACTGGGCGACGGAGTATGACTGGCGAAAAATCGAGGCCAGAATAAACGTTCTGCCGCAGTTCATCACCGAAATCGATGGGCTCGACATTCACTTCGTTCACGTTCGCTCCAAACACGAAAACGCGTTGCCACTGATCGTCACGCATGGATGGCCCGGCTCGATCACTGAGCAGATGAAGATCATCGATCCGCTGACCAATCCCACGGCGCATGGCGGCGACGCGTCCGATGCTTTCCATGTGGTGATTCCGTCCTTGCCCGGCTACGGGTTTTCCGGCAAGCCGACCGCCACCGGCTGGGACCCGGCCCATATTGCACGTACCTGGACTGTGCTGATGAAGCGCCTCGGATACACGAAATTCGTCGCGCAGGGAGGCGATTGGGGTGCGATCATCACTGAGCTGATGGGCGTGCAGGCGCCGCCTGAATTGCTCGGCATTCACACCAACATGGCCAACGTAGTCCCACTCGACATCGACAAGTTGGCGTTTTCGGGCGCGCCGGCACCGGCGAATCTCTCGGCCGACGAGAAGCTTGCCTATGACCGGTTGAGCCTCGTTTATGCGAAGGGCATCGGCTACGGCTTCCAGATGGGGTTGAGGCCGCAGACGCTGTACGGACTGGCGGATTCTCCGGTCGGCCTTGCGGCCTATTTCCTTGATCACGACGCGCGCAGCTATGAGATGATCGCACGCGCCTTCAAGGGGGAAACCGAAGGCCTCACGCGAGACGACGTCCTCGACAACATCACGCTCACCTGGTTGACGGATTCGGCGCTCTCCGGGGCTCGCCTCTATTGGGAGAACAAGGGGGCATCATTCTTCGCCGTTAAGGGCGTCGTCGTACCGACGGCGGTAAGCGTTTTTCCTGACGAACTGTATCCAGCTCCGCGGAGCTGGGCAGAACGGGCCTATCCCAATCTCATCCACTACAACAAGGTCGAAAAGGGCGGTCATTTCGCCGCCTGGGAACAGCCGAAGCTTTTCACCGAAGAGCTTCGCGCAGGCTTCAGATCGCTGCGCAAATCAGCTTGAAGACTACGCCACGTCAGCAGGGATGCTGCCCTCGGGGCTCGCGACCATGACGCGCGCGAGTCTCGATATTCTTTGCTGAACCATTACTCCAAAAAGAATGACCATGAGACATATTGCAAAGCTGCTCCACACGGCCTGGACCGAGACCACAGGCGATCGCGATAACGGCGCCTCGCGCAGCTCTGATGGCCTGCTCGACATCAGGCTTTCGACGCCCGGTTCGGCGCGGATCGGTACCAACCCGGAGCAACTGTTGGCCGCCGGCTGGTCAGCCTCTTTTGCAAGTGCGATCGCGCTTGCGGCTCGCAAAACAAAAATCACGCTTCCAGCGAAAGTCAGCATCGACGCTGAAGTCGACCTGAACCTCGGGGATAACGGCTACTTCCTCTGCGCGCGGTTCAACGTGACGATCCCGGGTTTGGCAAGCCACGTCGCAAAAGACCTGATCGATGAAGCTGAGGAACTTTGTCCGTACTCAAAAGCCACGCGCGGAAATGTTGAGGTGACGGTCACGCTGGTCTGAGCGAGATCTCCGATTGTCGTATTGATGAACTCTATCGGGCGGTTTGAGCGCTGGGATTCGAAGCGGCGGCTGCGCCGCTTTCGATGCCACCCACAAATCCTTTGGAAATTGCCCAGACTAAGTCCCGGACTAAACGCAAATTCTAGTCTGAGGCCATTTTAGGCCGCTCTGAAAATCGATGATTTTTGAATGAGATAAATGGCGCACCACGGCCGATGAAGATGGGCAATATTGCTTCGCCGTGGCGCTATGATGCCGCAGCCTGCCACACGCTCCAATCGGCAATATTGCGACGGCCTGCGAATTCGCGCTACGCCTTCTGAAGTTGGACATGCCGAACGCCGCGCTTGACGGAATTGCCTTGCGTCCTATAAGGCAGTGTCGTACATGTGGGCCATGAAGGTTGTCGCCACGCTCGGCTATGACCGCCGGGCGCGCAGGTGTTCACCCAGACAGAGCGGACCGCGGCGGAACTCGAAATCGCGCTGGCGCCGACCGCCTGGCCGGTGATCCGTGGCACCGGTGGTGCCCGCAAGGCGCGGGCGGCACGCGGGGGACGAGGTAAGAGCGGCGGAGTGCGGATCATCTACTTTGTCGTGAGCCGCCGTGGCGTAATCTATCTGATCGATATCTATGCCAAGAGCGAAAAGGAGGATCTGACCGATGCCGAGAGGCGTGAAATCCGCAAGCTTGTCGCCGCGCTCGAAGCAGAAGGGTAGCGCGCTTGGTCGCCGCCTTGTTGCCGGCTTCTCAGAAGCGCTGGCGCATGCGCGGGGCGAAATCGAGCTGCCGAGCTACACGGTAACGGTGCCGGATCAGGTTGACGTTGCGAAGCTCCGGCATCGCCTGGGGCTGTCGCAAAGCGGCTTCGCGCGTGCCTTCGGCCTGGACGTGACCGCAA
>NZ_JBAURI010001111.1:0-1795 GCF_049581145.1 Bradyrhizobium sp. | reverse complement strand
GAATTCCGGCAAGCAGACAAAGGAGCGCGCAAGACGTTCGAAGCGGTCGGCAGCCGGATCGTGCGGGCGCTTGTTATATTCAAGTCAAAAGGAATGGCGGCCAATTTGGCCGCCATTCCTTGAATAGAACTCTGCGTAGAGTGTTGGAGGTGCGTCTGCGGCGGAGTTGAGAGTCGCTCGTAGCTCTCACGAAAGCTCGGTCTGGTTTGACTCGTCCTCAGAAGACAGGGTGGGGCTCGGTCTGGCCGAGCCATGGGTTTATGACCAAGGTCCCCGGCGGATACCCTCGCGGAGGGGTGGTGCATCCGACGACCACAATCTGGCCGGGTTCGGGGTCCTTGACGCCACCGTTGACACTATCAAGCTGATCGGTCGTCAGGACGCGCATTTCAAGATCGATATGCGCCCTGGTGTTGAGGAAAATGTTCATTGCTGGTCTCATCCGTTCGCTAGGAGTGGTTGACACTGGAAGTCGGGCATCTGCAGCCCGTCACCAGCGCAATGTGTTTCAGCTCTTTCAGATGCACAGTGATTTCCATCACTCAGCCAAAACCCATGGCGGCAATGTGGGCCGACGGCCTATGGCGCCCGGGCTGTCCTTGCGGGCGCAGATGCTATTCGACGAGCTGCCGGCGGGCGAAATCGGCGAACAGTCCCCCAGTTCGCATGAGCTCGCTGTAGCTGCCCGACTGTACGACCTCGCCGCCCGCGAGCATCAGAATCCGGTCCGCATTCCGGATCGTGCTGAGCCGATGCGCAATGACAACCCTCGTGATACTCAGCCGCTCCAGCGAGACGCCGATAATCGCCTGGGTTCGATTGTCCAGCGCGCTTGTCGCTTCATCGAACAGGAGTATCCGCGGCGAACGGGCGATCGCCCGGGCTATCAGGAGGCGTTGGCGTTGGCCGCCCGAAAGCGTATTGACTCCTTCTGCGACCAATGTGTGCATGCCCATCGGCATTTCCCGGATATCGGCTTCGAGTGCCGCCATCCGCGCGGCATCCCATGCCCTGTCCAGTGTCAGTTCGACGCCGCCGCAAATATTCTCATAGAGGCTTCCGGTTGCCAGCCTGGTATCCTGAAGGACTACGCCAAGCTGGCGCCGCACGGCGCTGATATCAAGCGTATTCAGCGCTTTCCCATCATAGAAAATGCTTCCGGCTTCGGGCCGCTCGAAGCCGAGCAGAAGACGCAAGAGCGACGATTTCCCACTGCCAGATGGGCCGACAATGGCGATAAATTCGCCCTGAGCGATTCGGAGCGTGACGTCATCCAGAACTTTCGGGCCGCCATCAATGTAGCGGAAGGTGACGCCGGAGAACTCGATTTCGCCTAATAATTGTCCAGGTGCTCGCCGGTCTTCCTCAATCTCGACAGCCGCGGCAATGACCGGCCTCAGACGTGTCAGGCGCGGAACAGCCACCAACGATTCACCCACGCTTGAGGCCCAATTGCCGGCAGCCGCCGTGGCTTGGCCGAACGCAGCAAGAAAGCCGAGAAAGGCGCCAAGGTCGGTCAGGAGATTGCTGGCGGTATGGGAGGCGACTGCAAAGATGGCCAATGTGGCCAGCATGGGAAAGCTGGTCTCGAAGACCGCCAGCAGGTTGTCCGTTCGCTGAGAGGCAATGAAGTATCTCTTCTGAACAGAAAACTGCCGCGACCAGCGAGCCAACGCGCGGGCCGTCGCATTTGCCACGCGAAGCTTGCCGACGCCCGCGATCAGCTGGAGAACAAATCCGTTGATCTTGCCCTGCAGGTTGAAATGCTTGGCTTCATAGTACACCAGTATCGAGC
>NZ_JBAURI010001110.1:0-1634 GCF_049581145.1 Bradyrhizobium sp. | reverse complement strand
CCTTCAATGTCCGTGAGGATCAGCTGCGCGGCATCACGGTCGGATCGCACGTCGATCTCATCACCGCGGGCAAAAGCACCACATTCCCGGGCGTCGTGACCGAGCTGCTGCCGCTTGGCGAATTCGCGATCTGGCAGGCCGCGCGCGCGGTCGGCGATCACGATCGCAATACGTTGCGGCTGCGGATTGATCCGCTGCCCGGCGCGCCGGCGCTCGAGCCCGGCATGACGGTCTGGCTGGCGGGCTGACCCGCGATTGCCGCAGCCACGCGCATCCCATCGAGCAACGTAAAACATCCTGACGGGAAAGTGATCACAGAGGCGTTACGTGCTGCAAAGCCGTTTCGCATCGTGCCGTGTTCGCGCATTGGGACGTGCGCGTCGTCAACGCGTTGCTGTGGCGAAGTTGTTTCCCGAGCGTTTTTTGCAGGCCGTGGCCGTCAATTCAGCGCTTCTTGTATGAGCAAGATTCATCAAGTGACTGAGCTCGCTTCAGCGGATTGACAGCAGCGGCTGTCGGCGCGAATTACATGCAAGTGCAATGCAGTCGCTGAGAAGCATCGAAGTCCAAGGAAAGTTCAAGGAAAGCCCAAACCGCAATCGTCTCGAACAAGCGAGACCACTGAGCCCGATGTCTTTACGGCAATGATGTACGGGAGTATCCGATGCCGATCACCGCGCTGCTGTTATCACGACTGCAATTCGCATTCACGATCTCGTTCCACATCGTATTCCCATCGTTCACGATCGGACTTGGCGCCTGGCTCGTGGTTCTCGAAGTGGTCCACATCCTCAGTGGCCGGCCGGTCTACCGGCGGCTGTTCGAGTTCTGGCTCAAGATCTTCGGCATCGCCTTCGGCCTTGGCGTCGTGTCCGGCATCGTCATGGCATTCGAGTTCGGGACCAACTGGAGCCGGTTGTCGGCGGCGGCGGGGCCGATTCAGGGGCCGCTCCTCGTCTATGAGAGCTTTACGGCCTTTGCGCTGGAGGCGTCGTTCTTCGGCGTCCTGATTGTCGGCAGGTCCCGCGTTGCCCCGGTCGTCTATCTGTTCTCGACCTGCATGGTGGCGCTGGGGACCACGTTCAGCGCCTTCTGGATCATGGTGAACAACAGCTGGATGCAGGCGCCGGTCGGCTATCTTCTGCAAAATGGCGTCTATGTGCCGGTCGACTGGAAGGCGATCCTTCTCAGCCCGGTGCTCTGGGTCCGTTTTCCCCACATGCTGCTGGGTGCCTATCTCACCGGCGCCTGCTGCGTCGCGGCGACCGGAGCCTGGTATCAGCTTCGCAACATGTGCGCCGAGGAAGCCAAAGTGATGCTGCGCATGGGCCTTGTGCTTGCAGCGGTCCTGATCCCGGTTCAATTGCTCTACGGCCACTTCAACGGCGAGTACGTGCATGATCTGCAGCCGGCGAAATTTGCCGCGATCGAAGCCCGATGGCACGATGAGCAGCCGGCCGGCGAGGTCGTGCTCGCGCTGCCGGACGCCGCAGCCGGTACCAATCGCTACGAACTGAAGATTCCGTTGCTCGGAAGTCTCGTTGCCGTCGGAGATCTCAGCTCGAAGGAAGTCGGGCTCGACGATTTTCCCGCGGCCGAGCGGCCGCCGGTGCTCATTCCGTTCTTTGCGTTTC
>NZ_JBAURI010001109.1:0-2702 GCF_049581145.1 Bradyrhizobium sp. | reverse complement strand
AACCAAAGACGCGAGCGACGCGCCCAGTGCGATGGTGCCAATCCGAGAAGCAATCGATTTCATTGACAGACAAAAGGAGAATCTTCGTGTCCCAGACCTTAGAGCCTTCGAGCGCGCGATGCGCGATATTTTTACAGAGGCAGCTAAGTTAGGCTATCGGCCAACTGAGTTTCTTAGGATGGTCGAACGGGAAGGAGCGTTACCGGCCGCAAGGCGTCTGATCATGAGCAGCGCACCCACGAGCGGTTTCACCAGACTGTGGGAATTGAAACGGCTGGACCTTACGGTGGAGGCATTGGCGTTGCGCGAGCCTTGGCGCCGGTTGTTCAGTGAAGCAGAATTGGGGCAAGCTCGGCAGCGTCTTGAGCGGCTAAACTATAGTTTTGAAGTCTGAGCGGGCATCTTATCGGCCACCGGCCGACTTCTTCCATAACGCCTAGTTTCCGAATCGGGACGTTATGAGGGGCGGCTGGCCGAACCGAAATTTTCAACCCTCCGTCGAAAAGAATGTTTGGAATCGAGTGCGGTCATCGTGAAAAGATCCAATATGGTCTACCGGAAATGCGAGCCTCAGGGTCGACGGCCCGCTTGTTCAGAGTGACCTCACTTTTGGCGCACCGTGACGGTTGCGGTTCCAGTGGCTCCGATCCAGCGGGCAAGCCATCCGACGACAGGTTTGTTGGCGTAGATGAACAACTCCCCGCTGCGCGTAGCCTTGAGGGTTTCCCCCAGCTCTTCTTCATCTTCGGGAATGGCCGACTGGGTGACGTCGACGCGAATATCGTCGGTTTCCGGAGGAGGATCACGATCGAGGTAATCGACATCGGTTCCGAGGCCTCCCGTGCGGAGAACGAGGGAGCCCCAGGGCCGGTCGAACACGCGCCGGAGCGGGAAGAAAGCGGTCATCAACGCCTCCTTATACCAGGGAAGCCTCGATATGGGAGCATCGCCCATGTAGGACGGTACACCAAAGAATGTCCATTGTGCGCCCGCGGGATTGCGCTTCATGTCGATCGCGTAGGACTTGCCGCGGCTCAGGAAGGCGCCCGTTGATGTGCAGCCCGCGCCAGAGGCGATGTCAAACGTGAGCTTGACCGGGCCGTTCTTGAAGCCATTGGAGTCCTTGTCGTCCTGCAAAGTGGTATTCTCGTGGCATACAAAGCCGAAGCCATCAAGCAGGTTGAACCCGAAATGACAAACGAGTTCGGCGACCAGAAGCACGATCACTACGGCCGACAGCAGCGGCGCCACCTTGTGCTTACCAAACCAAAGTATTCCTTGGTAAGCGGGCGACTCGCGCAGACCACGTACCCACTTGGAAGGCAGGTAGCAGGCGATGATCGCCAGGCCGAGAACCACGTTGATGGGTGGACCCACATAGACCGACACAAAATCCCTGACAGATTCGAGCGACTGCGGCCACCAAGGCAGATGATTGATGAAGAGGGGATGAAAGACCAGCAGGACGCCGGCAAGCGTGGCGAGCATGCTGCCGGTTGACGTTCCAAACGGCGCCGCCAGCGGGACTGGCGCCGGATTGGTCCCTGGAAGCGACGCGACCCATATCGGGCGCATTCCATTCTTAATCGATGCGGCGAGAGAAGAACCGAGCCACGTCATGAGGATGACGAGGAGCAGCATGACCACAAACCAGCCAGGTTCCTGGGCGTAGGCGTCCACCCAACGCTTGGCGAACGTTGGCGCAAACGAACCGAGGAGCCGCACCATGTCGGATACGACGTGAAGTCGCGTTCGTGCCTCTTCGTACGGGTAGGTATCCCTGAACAGCGGATATACCAGCAGGTAGGCCGTCGTGAAAACTGTAAGGAAGTAGACGCCCCGCTTGCGCCAGACGATGTCCCAGATTTCTTGTTGGTCGACATGTCGATCGGCCGCGCCGCGGCCCTCGGCGACGATGGGTGTGTTGGGGATGACCGTCATCGGAGCTGGCGTCACGCTTGGCGGTGAATTGTAGGCCACCGCTACGTTCCCAGTCGTGACGACCTCGTATTGCTCGGGAAGGCCGGGCGGCGCGTAGAGATGCGCCCCGACCCTGATCCGGCTGAACACAGTCTCGTGGATCTTCGGCAGCAGGGCCGGCGCCTTCGCTGTGGAGCCGGCCGGCTCCGACTGCGTGGCCTTCTTACGCTTGGTTGCTTCCGGCATCTTTTCATAGAAACTCTCGATCTTTCTCGGGCTGTACCGATAGTAACCCCCGACGCCGCTTCGAGAGTCGTACAACCTTCCGTCCTTGTCCTTTGCTGAATCCGTGTTGAGCAAGGCATCGGGCTCGGCGTTGGCCATCTCCTTGAACACGAGGCCGGCCTCCTGGGCCTCGGCCATGATCCAAGAAAGCGAGACATTAGCCAGCGCATCGTCGGGATAACCGCCACCGACGTTGGCGTGCATGCCGGTAAACCAGACCTGCAGGAGCTGTTCGTCCTTCGTCGACCGTTCAGTACCGGGCGGTTGGGTATTGGTTGGATCTTCATTCCAGAGGACGGGAAAGAATGTTTCTCGTTCGTCGTCGATCGCCAGCGCGTGGCGTGCCTTGTGGATGCGCTGGTCGAACTCATGGCTGGGCAATTCCAGTGGCCAGATCCAGTTGTTGACGCCCCTGGTCATTTCGTCGATGGGCAGTCCGTATGCCGCGACGGTATCCCAGAGTCCGAGAAATTCGATTTTGTCGACCACGCGCTCAC
>NZ_JBAURI010001108.1:0-4293 GCF_049581145.1 Bradyrhizobium sp. | reverse complement strand
GCGTGGAGGCGAGCGCCGCGCCGCTGCCGATCGCCAGCGCGTAGCGCAGCGCCTCGCGGCGATCTTCCGAAATCCTGCTGTCGTCCGATGGGGGCACGCATCTCTCCTGCACCAAGCTTTGCGGAGCCTAACGCGCGCGTTGCGACGCAGCAATAGACGCTGCACGGCTCATCCGGGGGCGCCCACCGCGCCGCAAAGGCAGGGTGGGTGTTCCGCCACCCTGGGGGTTATAGGGGGACACACACAAGGGGTGGAAGGGTGGTGGAAGCCTCGCCATTTTGCCCGCAATCGAGACGCTTGCGCCGCCCCGATCGCGGCCCGCCGTGCTCATGGCGCCTCCTTCGCCTCCATCAGCCCGAGCCGGCGGCCGAGCCATCCGGTGGTCGGGGCCTGGATCAGGATCGTCATCAGGATGGCGACGAAGGTGACGGAGGCGATCACGTGCGCGCCGGGCGCCTTGATGCCGAGCAGCAGCCCGGCAAGCGCCGCGGGAATGACGCCGGTCTCCCGCGTCCAGCACATGAACACGAGTTCGGCGAAACTCCAACGCGCGCGGCGGTCGGGCAGGGCGCAGAGAAACACGGTCAGCGGCCGCGCCACCAGCATCAGGACCGTGACGACTGCGACGCTGCCACGCCAGTGCTGGCCGACTTCGGCAAAATCGATCTGGGTCCCCAGCAGGATGAAGATGAACAGGCGCATGATGAAGGCCGTGGTCAGCACGAATTCGTCGAGCTTCTGCGCTTCGCCCGGCTCCATCTTGAAGCCGAAACTTTCCTTGTTGCCGAGCATCACGCCGCACACGAACACCGCCATGAAGCCCGAGGCCTGCAGGTCGCTGGCCGCGAAATAGGCGCCGACCACGGCGATCAGCGTCACGACCGGCGCGTATTCGGACAGGAACGCCCATTTCTCGTGCGCGATCAAGAGCGCCGCCAAGAGGCCGAGCGCGATGCCGGCGCCGATCCCGATCGCGGATTGCTTGACCAGCGCGAACAGCGCGTTCGCAAGCGAGAAGTCGCCGCCACCGCTCACCAGCGCCAGCAGCGTGAAGGTCAGGATCGCGCTCAAGGGGTCGTTGAACGCCGACTCGCTGACGACGGTCTGCGCGACGCGCTCGCGAATCCGGATCTGGCGAAAGATCGGCATCAAGGTTGCCGGATCGGTCGAGGCCAGTGTCGAGCCGAGCAGCAGGGCTATCAGCGGCGGCAGGCCGAACACGGCGTGGGCTGCGAGCCCGACGATGCCGGCGGTGATCAGCACGCCCGCGGTCGCGATCACCACCAGGGTGATCCAGACCTCTTTCAGCACCCGCAATCGCAGCGCGGCCCCGCCATCGAACAGGATGTAGCTCGCGCCGAACAACAGGACGACCTGGTTCAGCGCCGAGCTTGCGGGAATCTCGATCAGCGCCAGCGTGTGCGGGCCGATCGCGATCCCCGCCAGCAGGAAGACCGCGACATCCGGAATCCGAATTCTCTGCGCCACGAAGGCTGCGAGCGTGCCGATCGCCAGGATCAGCCCGCAGGCGAGCAGCGTATGCCGGGCGATCTCGATCGAGGCGGACGATTCCATGGCCGATCTATAGCGAGGGGCGCCGGATCCGGCGAGTCCGCGCCGGTCGGACTGGTGATCGCGGCTCAGGCGTCGGCGGCTTCGGTGACGGCGGGCATTGCGGGCGCGCTTACCCTTCGCACCAGCGGCTTGAGCAGCTGAGGCGCCAGATAGATCGGAAATTGGCACAGCGCGAAATAGAGCCATGTCGTCCCCGGCACCACGCCATCGGTGGCGGCGAGCATCAGCCCCATATTGCGCTGGGACACCATCATGCCGAGCGCCAGCGCACGGTCGCGGCCGAGCCTGCGGAAGATCAGCATAGTCACGGCGAGCAGCAGGACAGAGACCGCGAAGGCGAGCGCCGCGAGGCCGATCATCCCGACCGGGTCGGCCAACACCTTCGCGGCGACGTCGCCCATGACGGCCGCGACGAAGACAAGCAGGATCAGGATGTTGAATCCGTCGATCGGCAGCCGGTGCTGCTTGATGGCGGTGGCGCCCGCGCGCCAGCGGATCGCGGCCGCGACCGCGACTGCGCCTGCCAGGATCGCGGCGAGCTTCAGCCCGAGCCCGAGTGGCGACAGCGTCAGCACGCCGTCCAGGAACAGATAGGCAAACAGCGGCGCCGTTACGGGAATGAGCGCCGTGCCGGCCACGAGCGTGACCAGGACCAGCGTCGCATCGAGGCCCATCAGGGCCGCAAGCGAGGGGCCGGCCATCATCGGCGAGGCGACCGCCTGCAGCATCAAGGCCAGGAACAGCCCCGGCGCGTGCAGGTCGATGCCGGCCGCATGCGCGCCGGTACCGACGATCAACGGCACCCCGATCGTGGTCCAGACCGTTGCCGCGATCACGATGCCCGGCCGCCGCAGATAGGCGCGCAGCGCGCCGGTGTCGACCCGCATGAAGGAAATGCAGAGCAGGAGAAACACCGCCTCGGTGACGAACGGCTTGAGCAGCGTGCCGAGCGGCGGGACCGCAAGCCCGATGAACACCAGGGCCGCGATCGCGCGCGTGCCCTGGCCGCCGAGCCAGCTCAGCGCCTGCACCGGGAGCGCAAGAATTCTCTGCAGGCTGATGGGCATGCGCTGGTCTGCTCGCGGTTTGCGTGAGATGGTGCCGAACATGGGGCAACGCAGCGGCGAAACAAAGTCACGTCTCGTTACCGTCTGTTGCCAGGCGCTTTGGATCGAATTGCTGATCCAACGTCTTCAGCCAGGCGCCGATCCCGCCGGGTACTTTCGACGAGGATGCGTCGATGCTATCGCATGCGCCTGGTCGCGCCGTCACGCCGCGGTGCGTCCGCCATCGACGGTATAGGCCGAGCCCGAGACATAGCTCGCCTCATCGGATGCCAGGAACGCGACGATGGAGGCGACCTCGCTGGCCAGCCCCAGCCGGCGCGCGGGAATCCGCTCGACGATCTTCTCCGGCGGCGTCGGTGCGTTGCCGGCCTTGCGGCCGTCGAGGATGGCAGAGAGCATGCGGCTGTCGATCAGGCCGGGGCAGACGCAATTGACGCGTACGTCAGTGCCGGTGCATTCCCATGCCGCGCTCTTGGTGAGCCCGATCACCGCATGCTTGCTCGCGCTATAGACCGCGATCTGCGGCGAGCCCACCAGCCCGGCGATCGAGGCGGTGTTGATGATGCTGCCCCTGTTCTGCTTCAGCATCACCGGCAGCACATGCTTCAGGCCCAGGAACACGCCGACCACGTTGACGTCGATCACCTTGCGAAACGCCTCAAGGCTGTATCGTGTGATCGGCTTGACCTCGCCCTCGATGCCGGCGTTGTTGTAGAACACGTCGACGCTGCCGAACCGGTCGACGGCGGCGCGGACGTAGTCGGCAACTTCATCCTCTTCGGTGACGTCGGCGACCACTGCGAGCGCCTCGGCCGAGCTGGGCAGCGCGTTGATCGCGGCCTCGAGCTCCTCGCGCTTGCGGTCGACGGCAACGATCCGCGCGCCGCGTTCGGCCAACAGGCCGATGGTCGCGCTGCCGATGACGCCGGCAGCGCCGGTCACGACGGCGATGCGGCCGTCCAGACGAATGCGATCGGGCATGTTTCCTCGCTTCTCCGGTTCAATCCGGATTTCCTGTTGGGAGCCGCGCCGGGGCGCGCGGACGCGTCATCAAGCGCGGAACTATTTCATCCGGAGCCGGCCCTGACCAGAGCCGGGCGAGGGGGTGGCTGAGGGGGCGGCTTGTGGCCCTTTCCCCGCCGTATTCGGCATGTTAACCGGATGACCTGCGAGCGGCCGTCAAAGCCGTGCCCCCTGGACAATGATCGACAGGCCCGATTCGTCCCTCTTAAAGCCGCGCGAGATGCTTCGAACCATCGTTTTGGCCAGCTTTGCGGCCCTTGTTGCCGCCATGGGACTCTCGCTTGCGCCGCCCGCGCGGGCGCAGATCGGCAATATCTTTTCCGATCCCGTGCCGCGTCCGCCCGCCAATATTCCGCGCGGTGGCCGGGATCAGGCACCGCCGCCCGACGAGGAAGAGGAGGTTCCGGATCTGCCGCCGCAGGGACGCGTGCTGCCGGCGCCGAACCGTGCGCCGTCCGGACAAAGTTCGGCGATGCCGGGGCAGGTGCAATCGCAGCCTCTGGCGCCGCCTCCCGGTACGACGGTGATTCCGCAAAACGTACCGCCGCCGGCGCTTGCCAACGCGCCGCCGCAACCCGGCCAGGCCAATGCCCCCGGGCAGCGCCAGCCCAAGGGCGTGCCGCAGGCG
>NZ_JBAURI010001107.1:0-1631 GCF_049581145.1 Bradyrhizobium sp. | reverse complement strand
GCAAGCAGGTTGCGGATCATCTGCTCGAGCAGACGCGGGTCGCTATGTATCGAAAGGCCGCACGAGACCACGTGCAAGGCAAGCCGCTTTGCTTGCGCGTGATAGGCGAACTCATCTCTCAATCGGTCAAGCAAACCCTTGATTGGGAAACTGACCATTTCGGCGTGGACAATGCCAGCCTCGATCTGGTTTATGTCAAGCAGCCCGTTCAGCATGCCCGCCATAGCGGCCGCCGCCTCGTCGAGCCGTGTGACCAGCTGCAAGGCTTCGTCGTTCTTGTTCTCCTTGATCTTCTTGGCCAAGATGCCTTGCACTAGCTTGAGCGTTTGCAGCGGCTGCCGCAGGTCATGGCTCGCGGCAGCGAGAAACCGTGATTTAGCGGCATTGGCCAGCTCAGCTCGCCGCTCCGCTGCTTCCAGCGCCTCCGCTATGTGCTTGCGCTCGGTGATTTCGACAAAGGTGATGACGACGCCGTCCACGCCCTTGTCCTGGGTGCGGTAGGGCAACACGCGACGGATGTACCAGGCGCCGCTCTGAGCTTCGATTTCTCGCTCGATCGGCGCGAGGGTTTGCAGCACCGTTCGGGCATCCGCCAGAAGAGCGTTGTCGGCCGCCAGCGAGCTAAGGTCTGCGAGCGGCCGCCCGACGTCGCCGGGAATGACATGGAAGAGCGACTTGGTGGCCGGCGTGAAGAAGCGGATATTCAGGTCGGTGTCGAGGAAGACTGTCGCGACATCGGTGCTGTACAGGATATTTTGCAGATCATTGGAGGTCGTACGCTGCCGCTCCAGGGTTTCCTGGAGCTGGCTATTGAGGGCGGTAAGTTCCTCGTTGAGCGACTGCAATTCCTCCTTCGACGTCAGTAGCTCCTCGTTCGTCGTTTGGTATTCCTCGCTGTTGGACAATGCTTCTTCGTTGGCCGCCTTCTGCTCTTCGTTCGAAATCTCAAGGTTTCGGCTGGCACCTTCGAGCTCGGTTCTGGTGGCTTCCAGTTCCCGCTCAAGCTCGGCGACCCGCGGAACGTCCCCCGAAGCGGTCGGGCGACGTCGTCTGCGCTCCTGCGTCGGCTCGTCGATGAAGCAAATCAACAGCAGCTCCTCGCCTTCGCTCAGGACCGACTGTACAGCGATGCTGAAAGTGCCTGGATTGCCGCCGTGGTTCGTCCGCCCGCCGGGGACGACAATTCTTACATTCTCTTGGCTGGCCAACTGGATTGCCGATCTTAGCTTGGTACGCATCCCCTGATGCACCATGGCGAGCAAATCCTGAGTAGGGTGTCCCGGCGCCACGCGCAGGTAACGGTCTGTCGGTCCCAAGGAATAGAGGCACTCGTGCTTGCGGTTGATCAGGACCGCCGCCGGCGCGTAGGTCTCCATTACCAGCCGTCGGCAAAGGTCGGCGAGAGCGGCTTGGCGCGAGGGCAATTGGCCTTGTGCCGGGCGCGCGGGGACCCGCACGCCATCACCGCCTCTCAGCGAAAAGCCAAGTTGGCCCGGTCGGCTGCGACCGATGTGCCGATAGAGCCGCTCCTGCTTGGAGATCACCTCGAAGCGATCGGTGGCGTTGCCCGCCGTCTCCGAGGTGCCAAGAAGGAGAAGGCCGCCCTCGCGCAGCGCGAAATGGAAAAGCGA
>NZ_JBAURI010001106.1:0-12829 GCF_049581145.1 Bradyrhizobium sp. | reverse complement strand
GCGTGGCCGCCGGCTTGGCCTGTGCCGTCTTGTGCCTCTCCTTCTCCGCCTTTTCCCTTTCTGCCTTTTCCTTTTCTGTCGTTTCCTTTTCTGCCTTGGCGGCTTTTTCCTTTTCGTCAAGCGTTGGCTTGCGCTCGGTATGCTCGGGGGGCACTACCGGATTTTTCGGCTCCGGCGCGGCCTCGGAGGGTTTCGGTGGTGGGGGCGCGACCGTGAGCTGATCGGGGGCAGGCGGCACCTCGGGTGCCGCGAGCGCGACGGGCGGCTGTACAAGCTGCGGCGTCGGCTCAGCCTTCGGCGATTCCTTGGCCGGCTCGATGCTGGACTGCTCGACCAGCGGGGTCGGTTCGGCCGGCATGGCTTCGGGCGCGGCGGGTGCCGGCGTGCTCTGGGCCGGCATGAAGGCGACGTCGATCACCGCCGCCGTGGCCTGCCCCTCGGGCACCGGCCTCAGCAGCAGGTAGGCTGCGGCGAGCGCGACATGGAGCGAGGCGACCAGAACCGCGGCCACGGTCCACAGCGCCGCATCCTTGGCGCCTTCGGGCTCGAGCGGATCGGCCGTCATCACGCTCACGGCGCGCTCCGCATCTCGATCGCTACCAGTGCCACCTTCACATAGCCGGCGTTGCGCAGCGCGTTCATCAGCGCCATCACCTCGCCATAGGGCAGCGCCTGGTCGGCGCGCAGCAGGACCCGCTGCGTGCGGTCGGCGCCGGTCACCGCATCGAGCGCGGCGGCGAGGTTGTCGCGCGTCACCACCTCGTCGTCCACCGCCAGCGAGCGGTCCGCCTTGAAGGTCACGAAGATCGGCTTTTCCGGCCGCGCCGCCGGTTCGGCCGATGCCTGCGGCAGATTGACCGGCACATCGACCGTCGCCAGCGGAGCCGCGACCATGAAGATGATGAGCAGCACCAGCATGACGTCGATGAACGGCGTCACGTTGATCTCGTGGGTTTCCGCGAAGTCGTCATCGCGCTTGGCCAGCCGGATCGCCATGGTCACTCCGCGGAGTTGGCGAGCGCCGGTGCGTCCGCCGTGCGCCGCGTGCGCCTGGTCTCGGACGGCATGGATTGGCGGTCGAGATCGCGGCTGAGCAGCCGCAGGATCGCCACCGAGGCGTCGGCCAGCGCCGCGCGATAGCCGCCGGTCGAGCGCGCAAACGCGTTGTAGATCACGACCGCGGGAATCGCCGCGACCAGGCCGAAGGCGGTTGCAAGCAGCGCCTCGGCGATGCCGGGCGCCACCACGGCGAGGTTCGTGGTATGCGCCCGCGATATGCCGATGAAGCTGTTCATGATGCCCCAGACGGTACCGAACAGTCCGACGAACGGCGCGACCGCGCCAATGGTTGCCAGGATACCCATGCCGCGCCCGATCCGCTGCACCGCGGCCGCCTCGACCCGTTCGAGTTGCCAGGCGACACGCTCCTTGATGCCATCGGCGGGAAGGCCGCGGGATTTCTCGACCTCGTCATCGGCCACGGCAACGAGGCGGCCGACCGCATTGTTCTGCTCCGCGAGTTGGCGGACTGCATCGACGAGCGCGCGTGCCGCGAGAATGGCGATCAGCGCGCGGCGCGCGGCGCGCCGCGCCGTCCGCAATTGGATCGTCTTGACCAGCAGCACGGTCCAGGTTGCGACGGAGGCCAGCGCCAGCCCGATCATCACCGCCTTCACGACCATGTCCGCCTGCGTGAACATACTCCAGGGCGACATGGCGTCGGGCAGCGCGATGACGGCGCCGGTCCGGTCCGTCAGCGACGGCGCATCGGACGGCGAGGCGGAGGAGGCGGAAGCAGCCGGCGATGGCTCGGAGGACAACGACGATGCTCCCGCCGCTACCGGAGGATTGGCCGTATCGCCCTTCATGGCCGCGACAGGCGTGCTTGCCGGAGCAGAGACCGCGGAACTCGCTTCGGTTGGATGGCTTGCAACGCCGGCCGGCGGCGCTTCTTCAGCCAGAGCACTGAAGGATACAACGCAGGCCACGAGTGCCAGCAGGATTTGAGAGCGAAACATTGAGACACCTCGTCTGGACCGTCTTGGGTGCGGTCGTTCTGTTTGCGTTTCGTCCACGACGTCCTTCACCTCCGCCAGGTTGACTCGACGCAGGTACAATGGACCCGTTGTCTTGCGGGGCACTCTGACCTGTGAGGCAATGCCGGCTGCGCACCTTGAGCGCAATCTTCTCGCACGAGCGAAACCGATGCTGATCAATCCGCTCGGAATAGCTTACAACGGGCGAGGCAAATTGTGTCGTAGCCTTTGGGCGAAGGCACGGCAAGCACGGCAAATATCCTGAAATAATCGGAGTGAGAGTGTTCCGGCGATTTTTCCCGGACCATCGCTGCCTGCGGGAATAATTCCCGGTTTGATCGGGACAATGTCCCTGTCGTGAGACCCGCGCAGCGCGCCGGCTGCCATTGATATGGATGAAGATATTGAAACGATCATCGCGCCCGCAACTGGACGTCACCGGTCCTCGAGCCGGTCCAGCGCCAGCCGCGCAGCAACCATCAAAGCGTCGTCCCGGCCAGGTCCTCCGGGCCAGCACAGCACATCGTCACCATCTATCCGCCGCAGGCCGCGATTGCCGAGGCCATCGGGCCGATGAAGCAGAAGATCGGTCGGATCATTGACCAGCTTCATGCGATCAACGGACTCGCCAGTCATGGTGACGCCGTCAGCGCTGTCCGGTCGACGCCAGCAGGGCTTCGCGTTCAGGTGCTGGCATGGCGCGCACGCGCCGTCTGCCGACGAAGCGCATAGCGGCGAATCCCATGAGGAACATGGCTGTCTTACTGACGATACCAGAGATCGGCATGACCCAGGCCCATGTCGCCACGCTGAAGGTCAGAGCCACGAAAGCATTGGCCGCGGCTGAAGCGAACATCAGACCGGCCCAGAGCAAGCCCATAACAGCGGCAATATCCGGCACGACCGCCCGAGCGACTTCCGGCAAGTATCGGTTCATCCAGTCAGGCTTAAGCATTACGACACCAACGATCGCATAAATCACGCTTGGCTTGAACAGCACGTAGCGTGGATCGTCGGTAAGCAACGTCGCGGTCCCGCAGCAATGACGAGAAACAGGCTCAGCCACTCCATCATATCGATTGGCTTCCGGCGCACGAGCTGGGTTCCGATCTGTGCCAGACCCAGTGTCATGCCGAGCCCAATGGAAAGGGATGTATCGTGTGTCAGCAGAAACACAGCCACAAACATGATGGTCGACGCGAGATCGAGCAGCAGCAGCTTTCCCGCGTTCAAGAAGTCGCGCATCGGACGTTGAACTCTTGGCCCATCCTTCGATCGTACCTTTTTGTTGCCTCAACTCAAATTGTCGAATAAACTTGACAGTGTCAAGATGCGAAGTCAAACACACTGGACGCTGTCTAAGTGAGGTCTGAAATGAGCAGCAATGATTGGGATGCGATCGTCATCGGCTCGGGAATCGGCGGCCTGACCACCGCCGGACTGATGGCCGGGGTCGCCGGTAAACGGGTGCTGGTGCTGGAGAAGCATTCCGAACCAGGGGGACTGACTCACGTCTTCCGCCGTGACGGCGCCACCTGGGACGTCGGCCTCCACTATGTCGGGCACATGCAAGCGGGCACGCGGGAGCGCGCGCTGTTCGATTATCTGTCCGGTGGCCGACTGGCCTGGAACAAGATGCCCGACGCGTTCGAGCGCTTTGTCTATCCCGAGTTCAGCTTCACTGCACCGTCCGATGCGGGCCGCTACCAGGCGGATCTGATCAAGCTCTTTCCCGACGAGGCGCGGGCGATCCAGCGCTATTTCAAGGACGTCCGCGCCGTGCAGCGCTGGACGACGCTGGGATTCGTGCGCGCGATGGTGCCAAGACCAATCGAGCCATTGCTGCGCTTGATCCAGCGACTCAACCGGCGCAAGGCCCTGCAGACCACAAAACATTATCTGGACCGTCACTTTCGCTCTCAGCGGCTGCGCGCGCTGTTGGCCAGCCAATGGGGAGATTGCGGCCTTCCGCCGTCGCGCAGCGCCTTCGCCATCCATGCCCAGATCGTCACGCATTACCTCGACGGCGCCTGGTTCCCGGAAGGCGGTGCCGCCCGTATCGCGCGGACCTTTGAGCCGGGAATCGAGAGCCGTGGCGGCGCTATTCGCGTGGGCCAGGAGGTCACCGGCATCCTTGTGCGCGACGGTCGGGCGGCTGGGGTGAAGGTGGTCGACCGCCGAGGGCCGGAGCCCCGCGAGACGACCCTGCTTGCGCCGGTGGTGATCTCCGATGCCGGCGCGCCGATCACCTACAAGACCCTGTTGCCGACCGACGGCGCGGTCGGCGCCAAGACCGCGCCCGTGCGCGCACTGATCGACAGGTTGCAAGGCGGCTTGTCCGCTGTGACGCTGTATCTGCGGCTATCCGCGCCCGCCTCGACGATCGGGGTGCAGGGCGAGAACTACTGGATCAATACGAGTTTCGATCACGATGGGATGGTGCAGGAAATGCGCAGCCTGTTGAACGGCGCACCGCAACACGTCTATGTGTCGTTTCCATCGGCCAAGTCAGGCGAGACCACGGCGCATACGGCCGAGGTCATTTCCTTCATCGACCACCAAGGGTTCGCGGCCTGGCGCGATGAGCCCAAGGGCGCTCGCGGCGCCGACTACACGGCGTTGAAGCATCGCATCGGCGAGGGCATGCTGCGCCTGGCTGAAACCGCCGTTCCCGGGCTGACGAATCTGGTGGCCTACTCGGAGCTGTCCACGCCCTTGTCCGTGGAGGATTACACCTCGCACCCCGACGGACACTTCTATGGCCTTGCCGCGACTCCGGAGCGCTACCGGTCGGACCTGCTCGGGCCCCGCACCGCCATCGAAGACCTGTACCTCACCGGCTCGGACGCCGGGTGCTTGGGCATCGTGGGCGCGCTGATGGGCGGAGTGGGCGCAGCCTGCCAGGCCCTCGGCCCCAAGGGGTATCCGCAGATCCAGGCGGCGCTGAGGGCCGGACCGCGGCGGCAGCCGGCCCCGAGCCTGCCGCCGGAAAAACGCAGCGCCACTCTGGCCTCCAAGACGCAGCTCACGCCAACCATCTGGCGCCTTGACTTCGATCTGAGTGCGCCGATCAGTGACTTCGCGCCCGGCCAGTATGGCCGCCTGAAGGTCGCGGATTTCGAATGGCGGGACTATTCGATCGCCGATGTCGAAGGCGCGAGAGTGCGGTTTCTGATCAGCACTCGCACGGGAGGATGCGGTTCCCGCTACGTGATCAACGCCCAACCTGGCAGCGAAACCGTGATTGAACTGCCGCTTGGCCACTACGGTCTTGCACGCAACGAGCGACGGAAGGTATTTATCGCGACCGGCACGGGACTGGCGCCGTTCCTGCCGATGTTTCGTCGGCTGCGCGCCGAGGGCACCTTGGGCGATGCCGATCTCTATTTCGGCTGCCGGACGGCCGCCGAGGACATCACCGCGCACTTCGATCCCTTGCCGGGGACTGTCGTCCGATGTCTGAGCCGCGAAGCGCCGCCGCCGGGAGGCTTCGAAGGCCGCGTCTCGCAGGCCATCGTCGAACAGACGTTCGATGCGGCGCGCACGGAATTCTATCTCTGCGGCTCCGCGGCCATGGTCGCCGACTGTCGCGACGAACTGCAACGGCGCGGCGCGCGCTATATCCACATCGAGTCGTATTGATCTCTCTCTGCGTGTGACGGGGCCGCATGGGTGGTCCGTCGCCGCCATTTTCGTTCGATCAAGCCACCAAATGCCGTCATCCCGCTCGCCTCGTTTCCGCTTCGTACTGGAACGGACGAGCGCCTGTGCAATCGTCCTTCGCCCCGTTGGCGCACGCTGCGTTGCCAGGCAACGGCAGCTGACTTCCTTGAGATCTCAAGGCCAACGGGGCTTCGGAGAGCGGGCCCTATTCGACGGTGAGTTTCACGTCGATGTTGTTGCGGGTCGCGTTGGAATAGGGGCACACCTGATGAGCCTTGGCGACCAGCGCCTCGGCTTCGCTCCTGGGAATGCCCGGCAAGCCGACCGCCAGTGCGATGGTGAGGCCGAAGCCGCCTTCCTGCCTCGGTCCGATGCCGACCGTGGCGGTCACCGTCGCGTCGTTGGGCACCTTGGGGCCGCCTTGTGAGGCGACGAATTTCATCGCGCCGAGGAAGCAGGCCGCATAGCCGGCGGCGAACAGTTTTTCGGGATTGGCGCCGTCGCCGCCGGGGCCGCCCAGTTCCTTCGGCGTCGTCAGGCTCACTTCAAACGTGCCGTCCAGGGTGGCGGCGCGGCCATCGCGGCCGCCGGTGGCGCGGGCGGCGGTCTGGTAGAGAACGTTCACGGACATGGGGACTCCTGATCAATGCTGCTGGAGGGGAGAGTTACCTAGCAGACTCCTTTGCCGCCCGTTCGATCAAATGCGCCACTTCTTTCGGCTTGGAAAGGTAGACCGCGTGACTGGCGGGAACCTCGATCGTTTCGCTGCCGGCCCGCTTGGCCATGGTGCGCTCGAGATCGGGATTGATGTTGTGGTCGCGAGTGGCAACCAGCGCCCAGCTCTTCTTCTGATGCCAGGCGGCCGTCGTCACCGGCGCGCCGCCGGCGGCCTTGGCCAGCATCTGCTGGGAATGCGCCATGAACTTCGCCTCGGCGGGCGGCAGGTCGGCCGCGAAATCGGCCGGGAAGGCGGCCGGCGCAAGGTACAGGAAATCGTCCTTGGTGGCCTGCATGTCGTTGTTGGCGGGTTTGGCCTGCGAGAGCAGGCCCACCGCACTTTCACCCTTGTCGGGGATGAAAGCGGCGATGTAGACGAGGCCTGCGACATTGGGCGCGTTGCCGGCTTCGGTGATGACCACCCCGCCATAGCTGTGGCCGACCAGAAGGGCGGGGCCCTGCTGCAGATCCAGCACCCTTTTGGTCGCCGCGACGTCGTCGGCGAGTGATGTCAGCGGCTCCTGCACCACGCTGACCGTGTAGCCGTCCTTGCCGAGAATGTCGGCGACGTCCCGCCATCCCGAGCCGTCGGCGAAGGCCCCGTGGACGAGGACGACGTTCTTGACCGGCTCGGCCCGCGCCGGGGCTGCGGTAGCTGACAGAACTGCGACCGCTGCGGCCGCAGCGGCAATGGATTTAGTTGGCATCGCGCTCTCCCCTCATTATCCCGGTTCAACCGGATGGTTGAATAATCCGTCGGCTCGACAAATTGTCAACCGTTGGGTAGAATATTTTCATGGGTGGAATATTCTTGGAATCGAGAATCGAGCGGGCAGATCGCCATGATTGAGATCGGGGCCCGCAAGGAAGCCGCGTCGCGCGCCGCGCGCCTGGACGCGGTCTTCGCCGCGCTGGCCGATCCGACGCGGCGAGCAATCATCGAACGGCTTTCACGCAGCGAAGCGCGCGTGACCGAGCTCGCCGAACCCTTCCAGATGTCCTTGAACGCGGTGTCGAAACACATCCGCGTGCTGGAAGTGAGCGGCGTTGTCGAGCGGCACAGGAAAGGGCGTGACCACATTCTCTCCATCAACACCCGTTCGCTGGACGAGGTCGATGGCTGGATCGAGCGGACGCGCGGCTATTGGGAGCAGCGGCTGGACGCCATGGAGCACCTGCTGCGCGAGATCAAGAAGGAGCGCAAGTTGGGGCCCGGGGATCGCAAACCGAAGGATCTTAAGCTCAAGGCTCTCAAGCCCAAGGATCGCAAGCATGCCTCGCGATGACACGACGGGCCCGACCGTGCAGATACGCCGGCGCGTCGGCGCCACGGCGGAGCAGATCTTCGAGCTGTGGACCAAACCGGAGTTGATGGTTCGGTGGATGAGCCCGTTTCCGGGCGCGGTCGATTGCAAGGCGAGCTGTGACCTCCGCCCTGGCGGAGCCTTCAGCCTCGTGATGCTATCAGGGCAATCAAGCCGCGAGGTCTCCGGCACCTATCTGCAAATCGACCGGCCGCGCAAGCTCGTCTTCACCTGGATGGGCCCGCTGACGAACAACGTGAATACGTTGGTCACCCTCGAGCTGACGCCGCGCGGCCATGAAACCGACCTCGTGCTGACCCATGAGCGGCTGCCGACGCCGTCAATTCATGAAGGTCATACCAGGGGCTGGGGACAGATCTTGGACCATCTGGCGGACGTGGTTTCAAAAGACCTTTAAGTCCAAAGTTCGCATGCGAAGCGCTGGATAACTTTCTTGCGGCAAATCCCGCGAGGATCAGGCCAGCCTGCTGGGCTCCACGGTCTTCGCTGACATCGGCGGCCCACGCCTCAATCGGTCACAAGCAAGTTCTCGTCCGTCATCCTGTTAGCGATTATACCGGTATGATCTCACTACTTTACCCTGATGAGAAACGTACCAATATCCCGGCGGTCTTAACAGGGAGTGCTTCTCATGCGCGTATTCGTCACCGGCGCCGCCGGATTTATCGGTACCGAAACGACCAAAGAACTTATCGCAAACGGGCATCAGGTCGTCGGCCTCGCGCGCTCTGATGAGAACGTCGCGACGCTCGAGAAACTGGGCGCGGAAGTTCATCGCGGCTCGCTGCAGGACCTCGAGAGCCTGAAGAGCGGCGCAAGGGATTGTGACGGCGTGATCCATCTGGCCTTCATCCATGATTTCTCGAAATTTGCCGAGAATGGCGCGATCGACAAGACCGCCATCGAGGCAATGGGCGATGTGCTGGCAGGCACGAACAAGCCTTTCATCGTCACCTCGGGAACGGGCCTGATCGCGCCAAATGTGGTGGTCACCGAAGATATGCGGCGCGATTCCAGCCCGCATGTTCCGCGCGTGTCCGAGCAGGCCGGTCTGGCCTACGCGTCGCGTGGCGTGCGCGCGATGGCAATACGCCTGCCGCAAGTGCATGGCGCCGACGGAAAAGCTGGGTTGATCACTTATCTGGTCGAGCTCGCGCGTCAAAAAGGCGCCGCCGCCTATGTCGGCGAAGGTGCCGAACGCTGGGCTGCTGCGCACAGGCCGGATGTCGCCCGCCTCTACCGGCTTGCGCTGGAGAAGGGCGCGGCAGACGGGATCTACCACGCCGTTGGCGAGGAAGGCGTCCCCATGCGCCAGGTCATCGAAGTGATCGGCCGTGCGCTGAATGTGCCGGTCGTTTCGATCAAGAAGGAAGAGGCGGGCGATTATTACGGACCGCTGGCGATGTTCGCCGGTTTGGACATGCCGGCCTCCAGCGCTTTGACGCAGCAGCGGTTGGGCTGGACGCCCACCGGCATTGGCTTGCTCGCCGACATCGGCCAGCCGGGTTACTTCAAGGCTTGAGAGGCCGTCGAACACAAGCTCGAACACCGCGCGGCGCCCCGGCCTTGCCTGAGCCCTCTCGATCGAGAGGGACGATATTCGTGCATGACTCGGCCGTCATTCCGGGCACGCGAAGCGTGAACCCGGAATTTGGCGGTTCATGGTGCGCCAAGCCTTGGTCGGAAGTCTCGGCTCGCGATTGTCTGTTGCGCGGAAATACCGGTCCCGGTGCGGCGCCACGCATACGCCCATACCCCGGCCGCCCTTGATCTCGCCTTCGCCCTGCCGTTAGGTGTGCCGACAACAAAATCGGGAGCGAACGACGCCATGGGCCCATTGCAAGGCATCAAGGTCATCGACATGACGACCGTGCTGATGGGGCCCTATGCGACCCAGATGCTCGGCGATTACGGCGCCGACGTGATCAAGGTCGAAGCGCTCGATGGCGACGTGACGCGGCTGATCGGGCCAACCCGGCATCCCGGCATGGGGCCGGTGTTCCTCAACACCAACCGTAGCAAGCGCTCGATCTGCCTCGACCTGAAGAAGCCGGCCGGCCGCGCGGCGGTGCTGCGGTTGATCGCGTCCGCCGACGTGCTGGTCTACAATGTGCGGCCGCAGGCGATGGCGCGGCTCGACCTCGGCTACGAGGTGGTCGCAAAGCTCAATCCGCGCCTGATCTATGCCGGCGTGTTCGGCTTCGGCCAGGATGGCCCTTATGCCGCCAAACCTGCCTATGACGATCTGATCCAGGGTGCCACCGCACTGCCGGCGCTGATGGCGCAGACCGGCGACGGCGTGCCGCGCTATGTGCCGAACGCGCTGGTCGACCGCATCGTCGGGCTGACTGCCGTCGGCGCGATCTGCGCCAGCCTGGTTCATCGCGACCGCACCGGGCGCGGCCAGCGCGTCGACATCCCGATGTTCGAGACCATGGCGAGCTTCGTGCTCGGCGATCACATGGGCGGGCTCACCTACGAGCCGCCGCTCGACAAGGGCGGCTACGCCCGGCATCTGTCGCGCGACCGCAGGCCCTACAAGACCTCGGACGGCCATATCTGCGTGATCGTGTACAACGACAAGCAATGGGAGAATTTTTTCACAGCGACCGGCCGCGCCGATCTGCGCGCCGATCCGCGCTTTGCGACGTTTGCCGGCCGTGCCGTCAATATCGACATGGTCTATGGTGAGCTCGCCCGCATCTTCGAGACCCGAACCACCGCTGAGTGGACGGAATTGCTGACCAGGGCCGATGTCCCGGTCATGGCGATGCACGATCTGCAGGGTATGCTGGAGGACCCGCATCTTAACGCGACCGACTTCTTCCCCGTGGTCGACCATCCGAGCGAAGGTGCGATCCGCAACATGAAGGTGGCGGCGACCTGGTCGGACACTCCGGCCGAGCCGGTCCGGCTGGCGCCGCGGCTCAACGAGCATGGCGAGGAGATTTTGCGCGAGGCGGGTTTTTCCACTGACGAGATCGCAATCATGGTGCGCGACGGCGTGACACGGCCGGCGCCATCAGGAGCTTAAGGACCAAGCCATGGATTTCGCGCTGTCCGCCAACCAGGAATCGATCCGCGACGCCGTTGCCAAAAGCTGCGCGCGCTTCGACGACTCCTATTGGCTGAAGAGGGACAAGGAGGGTGGTTTTCCGGCCGACTTCCACAAGGCGATGGCCGATGCCGGCTGGCTCGGCATCTGCATTCCGGAAGCCTATGGCGGCTCCGGCCTCGGCATTCTCGATGCCGCGATCATGATGCGGACGATCGCGGAATCCGGCGCCGGCATGTCGGGCGCGTCCGCCATCCACATGAACGTGTTCGGGCTCAATCCCGTGGTCGTGTTCGGCACCGAAGAGCAGTGCAGGCGCATGCTGCCCGGGATCGTCGATGGCAGCGAAAAGGCCTGTTTCGCCGTCACCGAGCCCAATACCGGACTCAATACCACGCAACTCAAGACCCGCGCGGTGCGCAGCGGCGACCGATATGTCGTCAACGGCCAGAAGGTCTGGATCTCGACCGCGCAGGTCGCCGAAAAAATCCTGCTGCTGGCGCGGACCACGCCGCTGGAAGAGGTGAAGAGCCCGACCCACGGCTTGAGCCTGTTCTACACCGATTTCGACCGCCGCCGCATCGCCGTGCACGAGATCGAGAAGATGGGCCGCAAGGCGGTCGATTCCAACGAATTGTTCTTTGCTGATTTCGAGATCCCGATCGAGAACCGTCTCGGCGAGGAGGGCCGCGGCTTCCAATACATCCTGCACGGCATGAATCCGGAGCGCGTCCTGATCGCCGCCGAAGCGGTCGGCCTCGGCCAGCTCGCGCTGTCACGCGCCAGCGGCTACGCCAAGACGCGCAACGTGTTCAATCGTCCGATCGGCAAGAACCAGGCGATCCAGCATCCGCTGGCGAAGAACTGGATGGAATTGGAAGCGGCATGGCTGATGACCTTGTCGGCCGGCTGGCAATACGACAAGGGGCTGCCATGCGGGCCGGCGGCCAATGCCGCGAAGTATCTCGCCGCCGAAGCCGGCTTCCATGCCTGCGAGCAGGCGATCATGACCCATGGTGGCTTCGGCTATGCCAGGGAATTCCATGTCGAGCGTTATTTGCGCGAATCCCTGATCCCGCGCATCGCCCCGATCAGCCCGCAGCTCATCCTGAGCTTCATCGCCGAGAAGGTACTCGGCCTGCCGAAGTCGTATTGATGACGATGGGCGTGACTTTTGCGGCGGCGGACACAAGAGGGGCCCCTTGATGAGCTACATCACCGGCGTCGGTCTCACCTCCTACGGCAGGCATGAAGGCTCCTCCTCGCTTGACCTGATGAGCAAGGCCGCGGAGCTTGCGATCGCCGACGCCGGGCTGAAGCGTGCGGAGATCGACGGCATCCTCTGCGGCTACTCGACGGTCTCGCCGCATATCATGTTGGCGACCGTGTTCGCCGAGCATTTCGGGATTCGCCCGTCCTACGCACATGCGGTGCAGGTGGGCGGCGCCACCGGGCTTGCCATGAGCATGCTGGCGCATCATCTGGTCGACGCCGGCGTCGTCCGCCATGTGCTGGTGGTCGGCGGCGAAAACCGGCTGACCGGGCAGAGCCGCGACGCCTCGATCGCGGCGCTGGCGCAGGTCGGCCATCCCGATTACGAGCTGCCGCTGGGACCGACCATTCCCGCCTATTACGGCCTCGTCGCCTCGCGCTACATGCACGAGTATGGCGTGACGCAGGAGGACCTCGCCGAGTTCGCCGTGTTGATGCGCGCGCATGCGGCGACCCATCCCGGCGCCCAGTTTCAGGAGCCGATTACCGTTGCGGACGTGATGGCGTCGAAGCCGGTCGCGCTACCGCTGAAACTGCTCGACTGCTGTCCGGTCTCGGATGGCGGCGCGGCCTTCGTGATCAGCCGCGAGCCGACCGGCGAATCACGCGTGCGGGTGCGCGGCTGTGCCCAGGCGCACACCCATCAGCACATCACTGCGGCACCTGGCTTGAGCGAACTCGGGGCTGAAATCGCGATTGCGAAGGCCAAGGCGGCATCGGGCATCGCGATCTCCGACGTACGCTATGCCGCGGTCTACGAC
>NZ_JBAURI010001105.1:0-8334 GCF_049581145.1 Bradyrhizobium sp. | reverse complement strand
CGGCGACCTCGTGAATAACGTCGTTGATGTCGAGCGGCAGCCTCTCCGAGTCGACTTTTTTCAGGAGTGCGCGCACGCGACGGATGATCTCACCGGCCCTGTTGCCATCCTTGACGATCCATTCCACGGCACCGCGCACATCGTCCAGATCTGGTGTTTCGCGGCGGAGGAAGCGCAGGCAAGCCTGGCCATTGGCGACAATGGCGGCAAGCGGCTGATTGACCTCATGCGCGATCGTCGCGCTGATTTCTCCGAGCGTCGACACCCGGCTGGCGTGAGCAAGAGCAGCCTGCGCTGAGCCCAATGCTTCCTGTGACTTCTTGGCTGCAGTGATATCCATCAGGGCGCCGACGATTTCCTCCTTGCCGGAGTTATATCTCACGCGGCGCGCGCGAACATGAAGATACTTGATCTGTCCATCCGGCATCAACAGGCGCTGCTCATAGTCGAATTGCTGAGCGCCGTGTTCGGCGCGATGAGCTTCATGCAGCAAATGCGGGCGATCGTCGGGATGAACCCGCTGAGCGATGAGGTCGAGCGAGGGCGTCACGCTGCGGTCGAATCCCATGATTTGATAAGTCTGGTCGGACCAGAAGTGCGTGTCACCGACCATGTCCCAAGCGAGGCTGCCGGTTTGGCTGAGCTTTTGCGCCTCGGCTGAATAGGCTTCGCTGCGCTGCAGGGCGCTTTCCGCCTGCTTTCGATCCTCGATATCGGTATTCGTGCCGTACCAACCGACGACGGTTCCGGCCGCATCGCGCAGTGCCTCGGTACGGAAAAGAAACCAGCGGTAGGATCCATCGAAACGGCGGATGCGGGCCTCGACCTCGTCGGCCTCCCCCGACGTCAGCATCTCCAGCCAGGCGTCTTGCAGGTAACCGCGGTCATCAGGGTGAATCGCAGCCGCCCATTCCCAGCCCAGGGCCTGCTGCAGCGAAAAGCCCGTATAGTCGAGCCACCGTTTGTTGAGAAATTCCGCGGAGCCGTCGGTGCGGGCCCGCCAGACCAAGGTCGGGATGGAGTCGAGCGTGAGCCGAAGCTCCCGTTCGGCATTGGCGAGCCGGGCTTCACTGCGCCGTACCGCGGTCTCGGCGACCTTCTGCTCCTCGATGTCGATACCGACAGAATACCATTTGACGATTTCTCCATTCTCGTCGCGTCGTGGCGCGCGTCGCATGGTATACCATCGATACGCGCCGTCGGCCCTGCGGGTGCGGACGTCCACGGACATCGTCTCGCCCGTTGCCAGTGCAACGCGCCATGCGTCATCGAAGCGCTCGACGTCGTCGGGATGATAATAGACGGATGTATTCAGTCCTTTGCCCGTCGCCTCAAGATGATGATGACCGGTGTAATTCTGCCACTGCTGATTGACGTAGCTGCGGGTGCCGTCCGGCTCAAAGGTGGACACCATGACAGGAATTGAATCGATCATCAGCTGAAGTTCACGCTTGGCCGCGGCCAACTCTGCCTCGCTTGTGCGCAATGCGTCCTCGGCACGCTTGCGGTCTTCAATGTCGTGAGCCGCCCCGTACCAGGCGATGACCTCTCCGTCGCGATTGCGCAGCGGCACACGCCGCGTCACGAACCATCGGTACTCGCCGTCGGCTCGTCGGAGCCGCTGTTCCGTCTCGAACGGTTCACCTGTCGCCAATGCGGCATTCCATGCCGCTTCAAGCCGTGGAACATCGTCGGGATGCGCCGCGGCGTTGGTGGGGCTTGTCCAATTGGTCGATATGAGGCCGCTGTAGCTGCGCCCGATTTGATTGACAAAATCGATGACGCCGTCGGCGCGGTGGCGAAGCATCAGTACGGGCACCGTATCGATGGTCGCCTGTAATTCCTGCTCGGCCAGGCGGGCGCGTTCCTCCGCCTGCCGCCGCTCGCCATTCCCGACGCGCAGGGTTTCGTTGAGTTCTTGCAGTTTTTGAACCGCGTCCCGCAGCTCATCGCGGGCGCGCCGGAGCGAGGCCTGTGACCGGCGCTGCGCCGCGCTCAACCAGACCACAAAGAGCGCCGCTGCGGCAAAGAGGACGAGCGGTGGAATTTCCTTGAGCTCAAGTGCGAATGAGTAGGCCGGCTGCAGAAGGAAATATTCGAATGCCAAAAGGGTGATCGCGCTTGCGAGCAGGGCCGGGCCGGGGCCGCAGGCCCACGCCACGAACATGATCGCGCACAGAAGAAACGAGACCGACGAGTCGATATCCCCCAACCGCTCGCCCGCGAGGTTCACGGCAACTGCTGCCGCCGCCGATACGGCCGCGATTCCGTAATTCAGGATCACCGGCGACTTGAGCCGCCACCGGGAAGCGGGCGTCGTCATGCTATTTCCTCTGCCGAGTTGCGTTTGCCCGGAACAAGAGACGCCTGGCATCGGATCTGGAAGGAAAACCTGTATCGGGCCGGGCACCGCTACAAGCGTCGAGCTCCTGCTGTTGGTTCCTCAACTGGAACTTGCGGTTTAATACGTCGGACCCGCAGCCTCGGCAACTGTCCGACCCGAGCAATGCCGATCAATTTGCACAGGACAGCTGTTCCGCGCGGGCGCTTCGCCTTTCGTTTCCGATTTTTCCGCGTTCCCGAAGGGGCTGCTGTCCCCGCGACGCCGCGTCGGCTGCGAAACGGCAGGAACGCGATAGCGCGGTAGAATGCGCATTGCGACGGGCCCAACTCGGCCGGTGCGGAACGCCACGCGGCATTTTCCGATATCGCCAGAAATTCTGCGATCCGATGCCTCCGGTGAAAGGACCAGGCATTGAGCCCCGTCGGCATGGTCTCGATCGCGGCGTCAGGCGGTTTTGCTGCATCCACTGCAGCCGCAGACCATACGAGAGCGTCCCGGACCGGCTGCGGACGTGCCGCGCGCACGCTGCCGGCTGCCATCCAGTCGCTGGTGCGTGAGCGTCCGAGACTCGGGGGTCGCTATTGGCGGGCGGCCGTGAACGCCGCGACGGTCAGGCAACGCGTCTCAGGGGCGAGACCAGCCGGGCGATCGAAATCGTCGCGGTAGATCTCTCCGACAAAGTCGCTCTCGCCTGTGCTGAAATGACGTTGCGCAGCAAATGCCGGCATCACAGGTCGATTTCATCGGCGCAAGCTGCGCCGCGCCTCGGGAAACCACGACGACGAGTGCCCTTTCGGTCGTTCCGGGCGCGGCCGTCCTGCTTCAGGAGGCTACGAATTTGCGGCCGCCCCATTGTTCGTCGTCGACCCAGGAAGCCCACTCTGGCTGTGGAGCTTCGCCGCCAAGTGGAAACATCAGCATCGAAAGCGCGCCGTCGGCTGCAAACCGGTGAACGATCTGGCCGTTGAGTTCCCTTGCCAGAGCCTTAACGATTTTCAAGCCCTGGCCCGGTGTACCGCAGTTGCGTCCTGACCCGTTGTCCATCACGCAACATTGTACATACGGCCCGGAGGCGGACAATTCGACCCGAATTGTTCCGCCGGGGCCGTCGAAGGCATGGCGCACGGAATTCGTGATCAGCTCCGAGACGATCATGCCGAGTCTCCAGCAGTTCTCCGATCGCATTTGAACGGGGCGTACGACCAGAACGAGCTCGATACCCTTGTCGTCCAGCCGGGCCCGCTTGATCGATTGGCAGAGCGTGCGGATATAGCTCGATGCATCGATCATCGAGCTGTGCGCGGGCATTTCGAGGGCGCGGTGAACGTCTGCGCAGTGGTGCAGGATACGCGTGACGGCAGCCAAGGCCGTCTTGACGTCGTCGCTGCTCGATCGCGCAGCGATCAGCGAGGCCCGACCGATGACCGATGCGAGTTCGTTGTTGATCCG
Source organism: Bradyrhizobium sp. (assembly GCF_049581145.1). Classification (GTDB taxonomy): domain Bacteria; phylum Pseudomonadota; class Alphaproteobacteria; order Rhizobiales; family Xanthobacteraceae; genus Bradyrhizobium. Next base: position 4,541 of record NZ_JBAURI010001105.1, on the reverse strand, counting down.
GTGTGCCATCTCGCGAACCAGGAGATGATCACTCGAATGGGACGGGCATCCGGCGTCGATGCGTTCTACGATCTCAACCCTCATATCGGTTCACTCGCTCTGTTTGGGCCGGAGGCGGCGCGGAGCGCTTGACTGGCGGCCCGCACTCATGGTTTTAGCTCTTTTCCGCGCTGCACGAGATCTTCGGGGCTGCGCAAATTTGTTTGCTCTTGCTGCAATGTGCGTGGCCTCAATGAGTGGCCGGGACATTCCCGGATTGTGCGCGTAATCCGCAGACGCTTCGGATACGCATCCGGTGCGACGCGACTGGCCTGGGTGATCGGTTGAGTCCCCCGGATGATCGATGATGCGCGCTGCGCGAGACCGCTCCGATTGCTCGCAAGAAGCCCATCAGGGAGATGAGATGCAAAAGAGGGTCTCTAAGAGTCTTGGCGCCCCGCTGATTGCCGGCTCGAGAACGCAAATCGCATCGGCGGCGGGACATCACGTTCGCTGGATGGCGCGTGCGCCGATCCGGATGAGCCGACAGTTTCGCGAAGCTCATGGCTCGACCAATGGTCGATCGACAACGCATGCGAGCGATGAGATCGCGGCCCCTGCGGCCGGCCGCAACAGGAGCTGTGACATCATTTGGTGCTACGATGACTGGCTTGCGCAAAGGCTATGCGGCCGCGGAGCCGACCGCAGCAAGATCCGCGCCGGTTCGAGCCAAACGGCGCGGCGCGGACTGACGGATACGGCATTGACTGGCGCGGTCGAACCGCGCGGCGGAAACGCGCAAAAACGCCGCGTTTATCCGATGCGCAGGTCGGGGGCGCGTCGTCTGCCGTCATTCGGGCTGGGTCAGTGGAAAGTCGACTCATACCTTGGTTTAGCTTCATCGCGAGCTTCACGATGCTAGGTTCGGTCGGGGATCGCCAAGAGGTGGTGGCACGATGCTGGCCCAGACGAGTGAGAGGCCAAGCGAACGGCCAATTGTCCACGTCGTGGACGATGATGCGTCGATGCGTGAGGCCTTGGAGAGCCTGTTCGATTCGATGGGACTCGAGACCCACACCTATGGGACTGCCCGCGAATTTCTGGCCGCAGGCGCTGAAGATCGACCGAGCTGCATCGTTATCGACATCCGCTTGCCGGACATGAACGGCCTGGATTTTCAGGCGCAACTTACCGAGATGGGCATTCGGCTGCCGGTTGTGATGATGACCGGCTATGGCGATATTCCCATGTCAGTACGCGCGATGAGGCGGGGCGCAGTGGATTTTCTGTCCAAGCCATTTCACGATCAGGACATGCTTGATGCCGTGATGGCCGCCATCGCGCGCGATCGGCAACGGCGGGGAGTCGAGGGCAACTTTTCGCAGGTGCAGCAACGCTTCGCCACACTCTCGCCCCGCGAACTGCAGGTCGTGCAGTTGGTCACGGCGGGCAAGATGAACAAGCAGGTGGCCGGTGATCTGGGGATCAGCGAGATCACCGTGAAAATTCATCGGGGCGCCGCGATGCGCAAGATGGGAGCGCGAACCCTGGCGGATCTCGTTCGTATGGCCGAAGTGATGAGATCCAAAAGCTGAAAAACGGGGTGATGAAAAGTCGCATAGCACCCTCGTATAGTTTTCTTGGCGCCCTCTCGCATGAGATGATTGTTATTTCGGGCTTTACCGCAACCGGGGCAAGGGATGATGCGTGTCAAGAACGCTCGCAATTTCGGTCATCGATGATGACGAGTCCTTCCGCCTAGCGCTCGTTGGATCGCTTCGTTCGCTGGGATACGACACTCGGGGCTTTGCGTCGGTGGAGGAATTCGTCGCAGGTGACGGGGAAGCATCATCCGACGGGGTGATCACCGACCTTCACATGCCCGGCATGAGCGGGATTGATCTGATACGTCAGCTCAAGGCCCAGGGCTCGGCATTGCCGGTTATCCTGATCACCGGCCGTCCAGAGCCCGGCCTGGAAGCCAAAGCGGCTGCCGCCGGCGCGGCCTGTCTGCTCAGAAAGCCGTTCGAAACCGACGCCTTGATCGACTGCCTCGAAAAGGCTCTTTGACGCACGTGCCCACGCCAGATCAGCAGCATGCCATTCGGAGCAAGCAAGCCCGGAGAGGTCGGCCAGCAAGGGCCGACCGAGGGAGGGAAATTTGCCGGTTCGAAGATCGGGATGGCATCACGGAGCCTCGCTTGTCGCCACTTCGAAAATGACCTCCAGCGCGACCGGGGCGCCGAGCGGAAGGCTTGCGACGCCGGCGATCAATCGTGACGGGTTCTTGTCCGGTCCGAAGACGTCCTGCAGCAACGCAGAGGCGCCGTCGGCGACTTTAGGCTGATTGCGGATATCTCCCGACGTAGCCACCGACACGCCAAGCCGGACGATCCGCCTGACCTTGTCGAGCGACCCCAAATGCTGCCTGGCGACAGCCAACGCGTTGAGCGCCGCGAGATGAGCTGCCTGTTGTCCGGCTTCCGCATCGAGCTCGGCACCGATGCGTCCGATAAATTTCGGCTCGCGGCCCTCGGTGGGAAGCATCCCGCTCAGAAACAGCAGATTTCCCGACTGCACCGCCTCGGCATAAATACCGAACGGCTGAGGAGGCGACGGAAGCTTGATGCCGAGTTGCGTCAAGCGTCGTTCAGCGCTGTCCGGGCGCCAGGCTTCGGGGGTCACCATTTGCCGACATGCGCACCGCCGTCGACGTGCAGCACCTCCCCGGTGACCTGGCCGGCTTCCGTCAGATACACGATCGCATCCACGATGTCTTTCACGCTCGAAATGCCGCCCATCGGTTGCAGCATCCTTAGAAGTTCCTTCGGGTCATCGTGGTGCATCGGCGTATCGACAACGCCCGGCGCCACCGCGTTCACGCGGATGCCCTGTTTGACATATTCCATGGCAAGGCTTCGCGTGACCGCCTCGATCCCGCCCTTGGTGATCATCGCCACTGCCGCGTTCGCTCCGGCGATCGGATGATCAACCATCGTCGATGAGATGTTGATGATGCTGCCACCTGTCTTCTGCGCCACCATCTGTTTGATCGCGAGCTGGCTGATGAAGAGAAATCCCTCGATGTTGACGGCAACCAGCGAGCGCAGGTCGTCGATCGTGTAATCGGTGAAGCGTTTTGCGAAGAAAATGCCGGCGTTGTTGACCAGGGCGTCGATCGTTCCGAATCTGTCCCCGGCGGTTTCGACGATCTCTGCCGCGGTCGCAGCTTCGGCGATGTCTCCGTCAACCAGCGCAAGCCTGTCCGATACCTCGAACGCGCCAGAACGGGTGATATTGCGGGAATTCGCCACGACCTTGTACCCGCGATCCAGAAAGGCCGTCACCACGCCGGCTCCAATCCCTTGTGAGGCGCCCGTGACGATCATCGTCTTCTGCAGGTTTGCCGTTGCCAGGCTCATCAGCTTTCTCCAGTTCGAAAATTTGATCGTAAAACCAAGCTTGCGGCGGCGTCGCTCGTTTCGCCATTCTTCCTTCGGATGCAGCAGATCATATCAATGTATGAGTGGAGGCCGCGACGGGTGCGTTTCGCGCGCAGCCCCTGGGGTCGTCCGCGGACGCCTTGTAACGGATGGGCCGAACGAAACCCGCGTTGAATGGAGCGATGCCGGGCGCGGCGTTACGGTTGCTCGAACAGGGAAGGCCCGTCATGCCGCTGTTACGTTTTGATCTCGGTGACGGGCGCTCCGAATCGAATTGCACTGAAAGCCGCACCGGGTACTCGCGCCGTTCTGTTCATGCGAGCAGGCTGGCCCAATTCAGTGTCAGTAATGGTTCATTGGTACGGCGATTGAGCGGTCGCCGCTCTCATACGTTGATATGACCGAGCTGTTCTCAAGGATGGATGGCCGGCGATCTCGAGAAGCTGCAGGATCGCGTGGTGACCGGGTTCGTAGCGAGGAGGTTGGCATGTTTTTTCCTGTATCAATTGCGATGATGGCAATGCTTTCGCCGATTGTCGTTTCTGACACACTGCCGGCGTTCAATATTGTCAGAGAGTGCCGTTTTGAAGGTGAATCGACCGAGGGCTTCGATCGCTGCTCGAAGGATGAAACCGATGCCCGCCGGAAGCTTCAGGGAGAGTGGGCGCAGTTCGTTGGTGCGGACAAGAGCAGCTGTACTGTCGAGACAACCGTCGGCGGCTTCGCGAGCTACGTCGAATTGCTGACCTGTCTCGAGATGGCAAACGACTTCCGCAATGAGGGCAACTCGCATGCTGCGCCCGCGAATAGGGATTTGCAGTCGATGGAACAGCGACCACTTGAAATGAGCGCCGGCGATGGACACGATCCCGATCAAATTCCAAAGGCCAATCCCGATCGGAAGACCCGACGAGCTCAGGACGTGCGACCGTGAAACAGCATGATCGGCGAACAGCGACGATAGCACCAGGAGGAGACGACGATGCTCATCTGTTCCGAAAGTCGCGGATCTGGCAGAGCCGCACGATTCGCGGTTTGTGCTGACAGGTGTGGTCTCGTCCGCTACTACTCGTGGCGAACCGCGCTGTGTTCCAGGACGGGCATCGATCGTCTCTGAGT
>NZ_JBAURI010001104.1:0-2517 GCF_049581145.1 Bradyrhizobium sp. | reverse complement strand
GGGTCTATCTCGACTGGAATGCGACCACCCCGCTCCGCCCCGAGGCGCGGCAGGCCATGACGGCCGCAGGGGACATCTGCGGCAATCCGTCGTCGGTCCATGCCGAGGGCCGCAGAGCCCGCCGCCTGGTCGAGGACGCGCGGGCCCTGGTCGCGGCAAGCCTCGGGGCGTTGCAGCGGAACGTCGTCTTCACCTCGGGGGGAACCGAAGCCAATGCACTGGCGCTGGCGCCAGGGCTGCGCGGCGCGTCCGGCCAACCGGTCGAGCGGCTCGTGGTGTCGGCGATCGAGCATGCTTCGGTGCTCGCGGGCGGTCGGTTTCCTGCTGAAGCCGTCGGCAGGGTCCGGGTGACGCGTTCGGGCCTGGTGGACCTCGACCAGCTCCGCACCGGGCTCAACGGGCCGCCGGCGCTGGTTTCGATCATGGCCGCCAATAACGAGACCGGGGCGGTCCAGCCGATCGCGGAAGCGGCCCAGATCGTCCACCATGCGGGTGGCTTGCTGCACGTCGACGCAATCCAGGCGTTTGGAAAAATACCTATAAATATCAAATCATTGGGTGCAGATCTTGTGACGATCTCCGCGCACAAGATCGGCGGCCCGAAGGGCGTCGGCGCCCTCGTGCTCGCCGAAGGCCTGGCTGGTTTCGAGCCCCTGCTGCGCGGCGGTGGTCAGGAATTCGGCCGCCGTGCCGGGACCGAGAACGTTGCGGGGATCACGGGCTTCGGCGCGGCGATAGCGGCGGCCCTGGGTGGGCTCGAGGACGGTGCGATTCGGCTGGAGGCCATCCGCCACCGCCTGGAAAGCGGCCTGAAGCGAACCCCGGGAGCCATTGTCTTCGCCGAGCAGGTCTCCCGGCTGCCAAATACCACGCTGTTCACGGTTCCCGGGCTCAAGGCGGAAACTGCGGTGATCGCCTTCGACCTCGAAGGGATTGCCGTTTCCTCGGGCTCCGCCTGTTCCTCGGGCAAGGTTCAGCCGTCACATGTGCTGGAGGCGATGGGATTCGACGCAAAACTCGCGCAAGGAGCGGTGCGGCTCAGTCTGGGCTGGTCCACGGCGGAGGCAGACATTGATCGCTGCCTGGAGGCTTGGCGAAAGCTCTCAGGTACCCTAATTAAGGGTTGCGACGAAACACAGCTTGAACGGTTCTAAGCAGGTGCGTTCGGCGCGAAAACATCGTAATGGTGTTGCGAGACTTGTCCACCGCGGTCCTTGAAACCGTGAGCGGAGGATGGAATGCCAGCCGTACAAGAGACGGTCGACCGGGTACGCCGGATCGACGTCGACCAATATCGATATGGATTCGAGACGCTGATCGAATCCGACAAGGCTCCCAAGGGGCTGTCGGAAGACACCGTCCGCTTCATCTCAGCAAAGAAGAACGAACCGGCCTGGATGCTGGAATGGCGGCTGGAGGCCTATCGCCGCTGGCTCACCATGACCGAACCCGTCTGGGCGCGGGTCGATTATCCAGGGATCGATTACCAGGATCTCTATTACTACTCCGCGCCGAAGCCGAAGAAGCAGGTTTCGTCGCTGGATGAGATCGATCCCGAAATCCTCAAGACCTACGAGAAGCTCGGCATCCCCCTGCGCGAGGTCGCGGTGCTGGAAGGCGTGGTGAAGCCGGAGGGCGCGAGCGCATCTCCAGAGCGTCGGATCGCGGTCGATGCCGTCTTCGATTCGGTGTCGGTCGCGACCACCTTCAAGGCGGAACTGATGAAGGCCGGCGTGATCTTCATGCCGATCTCGGAAGCGATTCGCGAGCATCCCGAGCTGGTGAAGAAGTATCTCGGCAGTGTGGTGCCGACCTCGGACAATTTCTTCGCCACCCTGAACTCGGCGGTGTTCTCCGACGGTTCGTTCGTCTACGTGCCGCCGGGCGTGCGCTGCCCGATGGAATTGTCGACCTATTTCCGCATCAATGAGCGCAACACCGGGCAGTTCGAGCGCACGCTGATCATCGCCGACAAGGGCGCTTACGTCAGCTATCTCGAGGGTTGCACCGCGCCGCAGCGCGACGAGAACCAGCTGCATGCCGCGGTGGTCGAACTGGTCACGCTCGACGATGCCGAGATCAAATATTCGACGGTGCAGAACTGGTACCCGGGCAACTCGGAAGGTGTGGGCGGCATCTACAATTTCGTCACCAAGCGTGGCGACTGCCGCGGCGTCAATTCGAAGATCTCCTGGACCCAGGTCGAGACCGGGTCGGCGATCACCTGGAAATATCCGAGCTGCATTCTGCGCGGCGATAATTCGCGTGGAGAATTTTACTCGATCGCGATCTCGAACGGCTACCAGCAGGTCGATAGCGGCACCAAGATGATCCATCTCGGCAAGAACACGTCGAGCCGCATCATCTCCAAGGGCATTGCGGCGGGCAAATCGCAGAACACCTATCGCGGCCTCGTCACCGCGCACCGCAAGGCGACCGGCGCCCGCAACTTCACGGCCTGCGATTCGCTCCTGATCGGCGACAAATGCGGTGCGCACACCGTGCCCTATATCGAGG
>NZ_JBAURI010001103.1:0-2208 GCF_049581145.1 Bradyrhizobium sp. | reverse complement strand
GCGCTCGGGTCAGGCGCCGCATCGGCTGCCGACAATGTCATCAAGATCGGCGTGCTGAACGATCAGTCCGGCGTGTTCGCAGACAATGGCGGCAGGGGATCGGTGGCGGCAGCGCGGCTCGCAGCGGAAGATTTCGGCAACGAAATTCTCGGCAAGAAGATCGAGATCGTTTCGGCCGACCATCAGAACAAGCCGGACATCGCCGCCGCGACGGCGCGCAAATGGTTCGACAATGAGGGTGTCGACGTGATTGCCGACGGGGCCGCCTCATCGGCAGGCTTTGCCATCCTCGAAGTCGCGCGACAGAAGAACAGGATCTTCCTCATCAGCGGACCCGGATCTTCGGACTTCACCGGAAAAGCCTGTTCACCGGTCAGCTTCCACTTCAATTACGACACCTATGCGCTATCCAAGCTGACCAGCGACGCCATCACGCGGGCGGGCGGCAAGACCTGGTACTTCATCACGGCGGACTACGCCTTCGGCCACGCGCTGCAGCGCGACGCCACCAAGTTCATCGAGGCGGCCGGTGGCCAGGTGGTCGGCTCGGCGGCGCACCCGCTGGGGACCGCCGACTTTGCCTCGTTCCTGCTGCAGGCGCAGTCGTCCAAGGCGCAAGTCGTCGGGCTTGCCACATCGGGCGCGGATGTTCAGACCGCGATCAAACAGGCCGGCGAGTTCGGCATCGTCGAGGGCGGCCAGAGCCTGGCGGGTCTTCTCGTCTTCATTACCGACGTCAACGCCCTCGGCCTGAAAGTGACGCAGGGTCTCCAGGTGACCACATCATTCTATTGGGACCTGAACGACGAGACCCGCGCCTGGTCAAAGCGCTATGCGGCCATGATGGATGGCAAGGTCGCCAGCATGGTGCAAGCCGGGGTCTATAGCGGCGTACATCACTATCTTGCCGCGGTGAAGGCGGCGGGGACCACGGATCCCACGATCGTCGCGGCCAAGATGCACGAAATGAAGGTCAACGACATGTACAACAAGGACGTCACGATCCGTCCCGACGGCCGCGTGTTGCACACCATGTATCTGGTCCAGGTGAAGAAGCCGGCCGAATCGAAATACGCCTACGATGACTACAAGATCGTCAGCACGAAGCCGGGCGCAGAGGTATTTCGTCCGATGGCCGACGGCGACTGTCCGCTGGTCAAGTAGCTGCGTCGATCCGGCAAGTGCGCGAGCTGCAGCCGAGCCGGCGCACACAAAGTCAAAGGAGAAGGCAATCATGTCTGGCGCCATTGGATTCATCGGTCTCGGAGTGATGGGTGAGCCGATTTGCCGCAATCTCATGCGCAAAAGCGGGCAGCCGGTCATGGCGTTTGATCTCGCGCAAGAGCCGATGGCGCGTATGGCGGCCGACGGCGCCACAGCAGCAAACTCCGTGGCCGATGTCGTGGGCGGAAGCGAGATCGTGTTCCTCTGTCTGCCAAGCGCCGGGCACGTGTCGTCCGTCTTCGAGGGCGAGGCGGGCCTATTGCAGTCGGTTCGTGGCGGCCACACGGTCGTCGATCTCGGCACGTCCGAAGTCGGCCTCACCCGCGATTTCGCGCGCCGGCTCGCGGAGAAGGGCGCGGTGTGGATCGACGCGCCGATCGCCCGAACCCGTCAGGCTGCGCGGGATGGCACGCTCAGCGTCATGGTCGGCGCCTCGCCCGAGCACTATGCAAGGCTCGAACCGCTGATCCGGCACTTTGCCACCGACGTGACCCTGTGTGGCGCCACTGGCGCCGGCCAAGTAACGAAGATCCTCAACAACATGGTGCTGTTCGAAACCGTCAATGCACTGGCGGAAGCCGTTGCGATCGCCAGGCACTCGGGCGTCGAACCGAAGCTGCTGCTGGAGACGCTTTCCAAGGGCTCAGCGGACAGTTTTGCGCTCCGCAACCACGGCATGAAGGCGATCGTTCCGGGCGAGTTTCCGCTGCGGGCCTTCTCAACGGAATATGCCCTGAAGGACCTGAGCTACGCGCTCGACTTGGCCGCGCAGGCCGGCCTCAATCCTCGCGGCGCCGCGCTGGTGCGCGCCATCTTCGAGGAGACGATCGACAAGGGAATGGGCGGCGCGTACTTTCCCGTCATCGCCAAGCTGATTGATGCCGAGGAATCTGGCAACTAGGAGACCGTATGGCTTCGCCCGGCGTCGCTGCCGTCGATCGCGCGCTGACCATCCTGGCGGCATTCGAGAGCGAACCTTTACCC
>NZ_JBAURI010001102.1:0-6288 GCF_049581145.1 Bradyrhizobium sp. | reverse complement strand
TCGAGACCAAGCAGTTCGCAGGCTGCGGCCACCGCCGGCCGCACCGGAATCGCCTCCTCATCGAGGCGAAAGCCGACCTTGGATTGCTGCGCCAGTTCGTTCAAGGTCGCGGCGAGGCCGCCCCGGGTTGGATCCCGCATCACCCTTATGCCGGGACCGCCGGCTTCCATCATGTCCGCCACCAAGCCATGCAGCGCAGTGGAATCCGACGTCAGATCGGTCTCGAAGGTCATGTTCTCGCGCACCGACATGACCGCGATGCCGTGATCGCCGAGCGTGCCGGATAGCAGCACGCGATCGCCGGCCCTGGCTTTTTCGGCCGACAGATCGAGGCCGGCAGCCACGACGCCTATGCCCGTCGTGGAAACGAACACGCCATCGGCCTTGCCGCGCTCGACCACCTTGGTGTCGCCGGTGACGATCGGCACGCCGGCCTCGCGCGCCGCCGCTCCCATCGCATCGGCGATCTTCTTAAGATCGGCAAGCGGGAAGCCTTCCTCAATGATAAAGCTGGCTGACAGATACAGCGGCCGGGCCCCCGCCATCGCCACGTCGTTGATGGTGCCGTGGACCGCAAGCGAGCCGATATTACCGCCCGGGAAGAACAACGGCGAGATCACATAGCCGTCGGTCGTCATCACCATGCGGCCGGCGGCGATGTCAAATGCCGCCTGGTCGTTGCCGCGCGCCAGCCAGTCGTTGCTGAAGGAATCGTGGAACACCTCAGCGATCAGATGCGCCATCGCCCGGCCGCCGGAGCCGTGCGAGAGATCGACACATCCGTTCCTGATATCGAGTTTGCCCCTGAAGGCTCCGCTGCTCATGAGGCTTTTCTCCGCTCCATGTCGCGGAAACGGCCATAGCTCCAGTGCGCTGCGCAGGCACCCTCCGAGGACACCATGCAGGAGCCCATCGGGGTTTCCGGCGTGCACACCGTGCCGAACAACCGACAATCGATCGGCTTCTTGACCCCGCGCAGGATCGCACCGCATTCGCAGGCCGGATTGTCCGCCGCGGTCAGTTCGGGCATATCGAAGCGACGCTCGGCGTCAAACGCCGCATAGGCCGGCTTCAGCCGCAGGCCGCTGCAGGGGACGAGGCCAAGGCCGCGCCATTCAAACTGGTCCCGCAATTCGAAAATATCGGCTACTTCCCTCTTTGCGCGCAGATTGCCATCGCGGGTGACCGCGCGAATATACTGGTTCTCGACCACGTGCCTGTCCTCATTGACCTGCCGCACCAGCATCAATATCGACTGCATCACGTCCAGCGGCTCGAAGCCGGCTATCACCACCGGTTTGGCGAATTTGTCGGCAAAACCTTCATAGGGTTGCGTGCCGATCACGGTAGAGACATGGGCCGGCCCGATGAATCCGTCGATCTCGACCCGGCCCAGCTCGCGAATATCGGGGCTTTCCAGGATGTTCTGGACCGCCGGCGGCGTCAGCACGTGATTGCAGAAGATCGTGAAGTTCTTCAGCTGCTTCTTTTCGGCGAGCCGGATTGCCATCGCCGTCGGCGGCGTCGTGGTCTCGAATCCGATTGCAAAGAACACCACCTCGCGGTTCGGCTCCTGTTCGGCAATCCGTATGGCGTCGAGCGTCGAGTAGATCATGCGAACGTCGCCGCCCCGCGCCTTGGCACGCAGCAGCGACGAACGCCCAGATCCCGGCACGCGCATCAGATCGCCGTAGACGCAGAGCGTGACGTTGCGCTGCTCCGCCAGTCGGATCGCCATGTCGATCCGTCCCGCGGGTAGCACGCAGACCGGGCAGCCCGGACCGTGGATCATCCGGATGCTGCCGGGCAGAAGGTCCTCGAGACCGTAGCGCGAGATCGCATGGGTGTGGCCGCCGCAGAACTCCATGAAGCGGTATCCCCTGGAATCCACCACCTCCGATGCGATCACGTCTGCCAAGGTCCGGGCGATGTCACCGTTCCGGTATTCGTCGACATATTTCATGACAAGAACTCCGACTGGACAGCCCCGAGTTCAGCCAGCAGGGCCAAGGTCCGTTGCGCTTCATCCGGATCAATTCTGGTCAAGGCGTAGCCGACATGAATGATGACGAAATCGCCGACCTTGAGATCTTCGATCAGCGCCACAGAGACGACCTTGCCGACGCCGTCCATCATGACCCTTGCCATATCGTCGGGCAGCAGCTCGGTCACCTCCGCAGGAATGGCTAGACACATTCTGGTCGACTCCCGATCAATGCGCCGCTGGCGCGGACGTGTTGTTGGTTGAGGATGCCGGCTGCGACCCAGGCCTGGCCCAGGCTGAGGCCGGCATCGTTGGGCGGCACCGCGCGCGCGGTCAGAGGCTCGATTCCCGCGGCGAGCAGGCCTGCGCGCATTTCCTTGGCCAGGACACGATTGAGGAAGCATCCACCGCCCAGTGCCACCGCGCCGAGGCCATGCGCGTTCGCGGCGCGCGTGACCAGATCGACCATCGCGGCGGCGAAACTGCCGTGGAACAATTCGGCGCCGACGGTCGCATCGAACCCCGGTGACGCCAGCAGCTCCAGCAACGGCAGGAAGCTGACAGCGCCGTTGTCGATGGTCCAGCCGGCGCGATCGACCCGGACCCGGCGCACCCGGGCCTCGAGCTCCATCGCCGCCTGGCCTTCATAGTGCTGCACCACGCTCGTCCCCAACAGACCCGCCACGGCGTCGAACAGCCGGCCGGCGCTGGTGGTCGCAGGCGTAGCCGACTGCTGCCGCAGCAACTGCGTTATTTGACCCGCATAGCGATGACCTGCGAAGCGACCAGCAATCTCGTCGTCACGACCGAGCGCATGCAGCGCCGCTGCCGCCATCCGCCAGGGTTCGCGCGCGGCGATATCGCCTCCCGGCATCGGCAGCGGCGACAAATGCCCGACGCGGGTGAAGCTCGCATCGTCGCAGAGCAACAGCTCGCCGCCCCAGTTCGCGCCGTTCTCGCCATAGCCAAAACCATCGAGCACCAGCCCGAGCAGTGGCCCTTCGACACCGTTCTCAGCTGCGATCGCGGCGACATGGGCGTGATGATGCTGGATCGCAAGAGCCGGCCATCGCTGCGCTTCGGCAAACCGCGTCGAGGCATAATCGGGATGACGATCATGCGCGACGGCCACCGGCTCGACGTCGAGGATATCCAGCAAGTGCGCCACGGTCTGTTCGAAATACCGGATGCTGTCGGCCGAACCGAGATCGCCGATATGTTGCGACACAAACGCTTCGCGACCGCGCGTGACCGTCACCGTCGCCTTCAGATGGCCACCGACGGCGAGGACGCTCGGAACGTCGCGCGCCAGCCTGATCGGTCGCGGTGCATAGCCGCGCGCGCGCCGGATCAACGCCGGTGCGCCGTCGATCACGACGGCGACCGAGTCATCGGCGCGGACGACGATGGCGCGATCATGGGTGACGATGAGATCGGCGATCCCGGCAAGCCTGCGCTGCGCATCATCGTCGTCGATCACAAGCGGCTCGCCACCCGGATTGGCGCTGGTCGCAACCAGAACCAGGTCGCATGCCTCATCTTGCCAGGCCCGCTTGTCCGGCTTGCCGAAGACCGCGTGAAACAGCAGATGATGCAGCGGCGTATAGGGCAGCATCACGCCAAGATGCGCCAGGCCAGGCGCGACCGACGCCGCCAGGGCGGAGCGCGATTTCAACAGCACGATCGGCCGCTCGATCGATCCCAGCAGTTGGCGTTCGATCGCATCGCTGTCGGCGATGCCATCGACGGAAGCGATCGACGCTACCATGACCGCAAACGGCTTGGCATCGCGGTTCTTGCGCGCTCGCAAGCTGGCGACGGCCTGCTCGTTGCGGGCGTCGCACAATAGCTGAAAGCCGCCGAGGCTCTTGACCGCGACGATTTTGCCACCGACCAGTGCAGCCACGATGTCGTCGATGCCATGACTGAGCTTTGGTCCGCAGTTCGGACAGGCGATCGGTTCGGCGTGGAAGCGGCGATTGCCGGGGCTGCGGTAGTCGCCGGCGCAGTCGGCGCACATCGAAAACGCCGCCATGGAGGTGTTGAGCCGATCATAGGGCAAACGCCGCGTCAGCGTATAGCGGGGGCCGCAATCGGTGCAATTGACGAACGGATAGAGGTGAAAGCGGCTCGACGGGTCGAACAGATCGTCGAGGCAGCGCTCACAGGTCGCCGCATCGGCCGCGATCGGTGTCGTGGCTGGGCCCTCGCCACTCGCCGCAATCGCAAAATGCGTATCGCCCGAGGCAGCGGCAGTCTCGGTTTCGACCGCATCGATCCGCGCCAGCGGCGGCGCCTCGCGGCGCAACGCCCGGACGAATTCGGGCACGCGCGCGCCCTCGATCTCGATCAGCACGCCGTCGGCGTCGTTGCAGACAAAGCCGCCGAGCTCGTAACGCCGCGCCAGACCATAGACATAGGGCCGGAAGCCGACGCCCTGCACCGTTCCGCGCACACGGACACGCAGCCGCGGCGTGGATGGAATGCTGTGCTGCGCGACTGTCATCCGTGTCTCACTCGGCGGCAACGTCCGCCGCCAAGGCCGCGGCGCGCTTGGCGATCCAGGCATAGAAAGCGGGCATGCCCTCCCCGGTTCGGGCCGAGACCGTCAGCACCTCGATCCGAGGATTGACCCGTCTTGCATATTCGATGGTCCGCGCCAGATCAAAATCGAGATGCGGGACCAGGTCGATCTTGTTGATCAGCATCAGGCTGGAGGCTGCGAACATGTCCGGATATTTCAGCGGCTTGTCCTCGCCCTCGGTGGTCGAGAACACCACGACCTTGTGCGCCTCGCCGAGATCGAACGCCGCCGGGCAGACCAGGTTGCCGACATTCTCGATGAACAGAAGTCCATCAGGGATCGGAGGCAGCCGATCGAACGCGGCGCCGACCATCGAGGCGTCCAGGTGGCAGCCCTTGCCGGTGTTGATCTGGACCGCCGCTATGCCGGTGGCGCGGATCCGTTCGGCGTCGTTCGAGGTCTGCTGGTCGCCCTCGATCACGGCGATCGGCTGGCGATGCTTCAAATCGGAAATGGTCTTCACCAGCAGTGAGGTCTTGCCGGCGCCCGGGCTCGAAACGAGGTTGAGCGCGAACACCCGCGCCTTGGCGAAGCGCGCGCGATTGATGGTGGCCAGATCGGCGTTCTTGCCGAGAATGTCGCGCTCGATCTGGACGATGCGCTGCTGGCTCAGGCCGGCGACATGCACGCCGGCAAGGCCACCACCGTAATGGATGGTTTCGCCCGCCGCGCCATCGGCATGTTCGTGATGATTGTGGTGGTGGTCACGGTGGCCGTGATCATGGGGATGGTCGTGGTCGTGATCACCCGCACCGTGCCCATGATGGTGATGGTGGCTATGGCTACCATGAGAATGTGCGTGAGCATGCGAATGCCCGTGGCTGTGAGCATCACCTTGATCATGGGCCCCGTCCTCACCATGGTGATGATGGTGGACATGATCCTGGTCATGATCATGCGCGTGATGTGACGCGCCGGCCTCGATGGTCGCTTTGTCATTGCCGCAACCGCACACTGTACACATCAGGCAACCTCCAGTTCTTTGACCCGCATTTCTTCGCCCGCGGTGATTTGCAGCTGACAGCCGCCGCAGCACGGGCAGGGGTCGTAGCGTCGCTCAACGGCCACGGTTTTGGCGCAGGTCATACACCAGGCAACACCAGGAGACCGGATGATCTCCAGCCTCGCCTCGGCGGCGACCGAGTGCGCTGCGACGACGTCGAAGCAAAATCGCATGGCATCGGGCTCGACCTGGCTGAGCGCGCCGATTTCCAGCCAGACCGTCGTCACCCGGGAGAACGACTGCCGCCGGGCCTCCGCCTCGATGATGCCTATTACGCCTTCGCACAACGCCATTTCATGCATCCGCGAGTTCCCGGACCGTCACCGCGCAACCGACGCAGGGATCGAAGGCGGCTATCAATTGCTCGACTCCGGCGCGGCCACCACCACCGAGCTCCAGCACCGAGCCGCGCAGCATCCGCGCCAGCGCACCGCGGGGATGGAAGTTCCACTCGGTCGGTGCCAGGTACTGGAATCTTCTGACGCGGCCGTCCGCACCAAGGTCGACATGGTGATAGAGCCGGCCGCGCGCGGTTTCGACCGCCGCCGCGCCACTGCCTTCGGCAAGACAATAGCCGGTCACGGCAGCATCCGCGAGCGCCGGGTCGTCGTTGCCGGTGGCCAAGCCGCACAACATCCGCGGCATGCGGATGATCTCGTCCAGCCGCGCCCGAATTCGTGCCCTCGCCGTCTCGGACCGATCAACAGGAAGTGCATT
>NZ_JBAURI010001101.1:0-2412 GCF_049581145.1 Bradyrhizobium sp. | reverse complement strand
TGCTGCAGCCCGGCAACAGCGTCACCGCGGTGTGGCGCGCGCGGCTCGACGAGCATCTCGGTACCTACGCCCTCGAAGGCACGCGGCTGCGCGCCGCAAACCTGCTGGCGTCCTCATACGCGGTTTATGGGGTTACTCATCTTGCCGCGCTGGCGCGGCTGCTGCCGGAGCGCGATCCGCACGAGGAGATCTACGATCGGCTGCAGCGCACGCTGGACGATTTCGAGGACGCCGGCGAGGCGGCGGTGCACCTGATCCGGTTCGAGCTTGCGATGCTGGCCGAGCTCGGCTTCGGGCTCGACCTCGACAATTGCGCCGCCACCGGCGAAACCTCCGAGCTGATCTATGTCTCGCCGAAATCCGGCGGCGCGGTATCGCGCGCGGCCGGCGAGCCGTGGGCCGACCGGCTGTTGCGGCTGCCGCCGTTCCTGCGACGCGGCGACGATCGCGTCAATGGCTGGTCGGAGCAGGATCTGCGCGACGGGTTCCGGATTACCGGCCGGTTCCTGCTGCGCCATGTGCTGGAGCCGCGCGGGCAGGGGCATTCGGATGCCCGCGACGGGTTCATCAACGCGGTGACCGGGCCACGCGCGCGGGCATCACAGATGTGACGCGGTGCTTGCTTAAAAACTGCATAATTCCCGCGTTTTCTTGATTTGATGTTGAGTTCCAGCGAGCGGCGATTCATTCCCCGCATCGAGTCCATGCGGGGCTGTGCCGCGCTTACCGTGGCGGCGATGCACGTCACGGCGTCCTATGCCGTCGGGCCATCGCGCGGCGCACTCGATACGCTGGGTTTGCAGGCGATCAGGGCATTGACCAACGGCTATGGCGCGGTGGTGGCGTTTTTCGTCATCAGCGGGTTCGTGCTGGCGCGCGCGCTCGACCGGAATTTCGGCGCGGGGCGTTTCATTCACGGTCGCGTCGTTCGCCTGTTTCCGGCGGCCATCACGACGATCGCGATCTTCGCCGCGCTGTTTTATTGCGTCGGATTCAACCTGTACAAGCATGCCTCCTATACGCCGCTCAACATCGTGGCGAACATGCTGATGCTGCGTGCCGATATCGACGCGGTGACGTGGTCGATGAAGGCGGAACTGGCCGCGACCCCGCTGATCTTCGGCTGCGTGTGGCTTGGCCGCCAATACGGCACGCGGCCGCTGCTTGCGATCGCGACTGTGCTGTTCGGCCTGTCCTTCGTCGGCCAGTACGATCACCTGATCGGCAATGATACCAATCTTGCCCCGCTCTACGCCTTTCCGGTCGGCGCGCTGCTGCATTTCAGGGGAGCCGCGATCGCCGAACGGCTGCCGTCGATCGCGGTGACGCCGGCCGCGCTGGCGTCGATCGCGATCTTCTGCGCCTGCGCGTTCTTCAAGCCTGCGGGGACCTGGACCTTGCTCGTGGAATGCCTCTCGGCCGCGACCCTGGTCACGCTGATCGCCTATCGGACCGATGCGGCGATCCTCACCTTGCTCGACCGTCCGATCGTCAGGTTCTACGGCAAGATCTCCTACAGCTTCTACCTGCTGCATCCGCTGTCGCTTCTGGCCTCGGTGCGGCTGACGCAATATCTGCTCGACCAGATCGCTGCCGCGCCGGTGAGCCTGGTGCTCGCCGTCAGCTTCGTTTTTTCCGTCGCGGCGGTCACGCCGCTGGCCGCCGCGTCCTGGCGGTTCGTCGAACGGCCGGCCATGAATCTGCGTTCCTCGCCGCTCCGGGGGCGCCTGGATCGGCCAACGCTCGTTTCCGGCGAAACCTAGGCACGGCGTGGCTTGCATTCATGCCCGTTTTTCTTGCCGCTTTTCTTGCCTGTTTTCTTGCCCTGATTCGCGCCTTGCCCGATTGATCCCAAGCGTTTAACCGGGAGGCCATGGGAAAGACACTGATTCCGCCGGAACCGGCCGACATCCACGAGGTGCCGCTGCGCGAAGCGCTTGAGGAGCGCTACCTCAATTACGCGCTCTCGACCATCATGCACCGGGCCCTGCCTGACGCGCGGGACGGCCTCAAGCCGGTGCATCGCCGTATCCTCTACGGCATGCGGCTGTTGCGGCTCGACCCCGGCACCGCGTTCAAGAAGTCCGCCAAGATCGTCGGCGACGTGATGGGCTCGTTCCATCCGCACGGCGACCAGGCGATCTACGACGCCATGGTCCGCCTCGCGCAGGATTTCTCCTCGCGCTATCCGCTGGTCGACGGCCAGGGCAATTTCGGCAATATCGACGGCGACAACGCCGCCGCCTACCGCTACACCGAAGCGCGGATGACGGAAGTTGCCCGGTTGTTGCTTGAGGGCATCAACGAGGATGCAGTCGATTTCCGCGAGAATTATTCGGGCGATCAGACTGAGCCGGTCGTCCTGCCTGCAGCTTTCCCCAATCTTCTCGCCAATGGCTCGCAGGGCATTGC
>NZ_JBAURI010001100.1:0-1626 GCF_049581145.1 Bradyrhizobium sp. | reverse complement strand
TCGGCGGCGACCTTCTGGCTGAGCTCGGCCAGTTCCTTGGCCTGGGCGCTGAGCGTTTCGAACACCTTGCGGGCGTGCGAAGAGTACAGCTCGAGCGCCTCGGAGGGCGACTTGATGCCGAGCAGTTCCTGGGCGAAGTCCAGGTTCGCGGTGGTGTTGGCCTTCACGAACTCCATCACCTTGGCGGAGTACTCGCTGGCGCCCTTGCTGGCGCAACTAAAGACGGCCTCGATGGTGCCGTTGTGGGTCTCGGCGGCATCCTTGAACTTGGCGTAATTGTCGCGCGCTTGCGACACACCGCGCTCGGCGAAAGCGCGCATCTGCTCGGGAACTTCGAAGGGAATGATCGAGGCGGAGAAGGGATCGGTCGCGTTCATGGCATTTGTCCTTCGCAACGGGGTAAAATGGGGCTGGAGTTTGGCTTGGGTTTCTGTCCCCTTTTGCGCGCCCGACAGCCAATGTGCCGGGTACGGCCTACTGAATCGCGCAGCGGGGATAGCCTTTCAGGGCGCGTTGTCTATAAGCCGATATAGTGTCAATTTTGTGCATCGCAATGCAGCACAGGCGCGATACCGAACCGCGGATCCTGGCCGAGACGTGCGATCCCGTTGAAGTTGCTGGACCTTTACCGCACCTCCTGGACGGGAAAGAAATTCTCAAATCTTGAATTTCAAACCTTGAATTTCAAACCTTGGGTTTGGCGGCTTCCATCGCCGCGCGCCCGACGATCTGCCCCATCTCGCTGGCCTGCTCGGCGAGCGAGCGCATCTGGGCCTGGACGTAGCCGCTATGCAGCTTCATCACTTCGGTCAGATCCTTGGCGTTCAGCAGCGATTGCGCATAGTCCAGGGAGGCCTGCACGTTCCTTTCGGCGTAGGCGATCGCCTTGGCGCTGATGTCCTTGGCGCCGGCCCGAACCGTGGCGCCATGGTCCTCGATCGTACCCGCGGTCACTTGCGCGCCTTCAACGAATTTCTCGAAGGTCTTGCGCGCCTGCTCGAAGCTCGCTTCCGCCATCGAACGCATTTCCTTCGGAATCTCGAAACGGTCACGCCCTTCATCGCTCATGGTGCACTCCCTGTTACGCAGGTCCTGACCTGCCATCCCCGTCGCCCCCGATCGGTCGCTGAAAATTATCGGCGCAAAACTTTGCCGGCAAGATTTGGCCCGCAAATTTGACCTGCAAGATTTGACCTGTAAGACGCCGGTTCCCTCCCGTGAACTTGCGATCGCCAGGTGCGCTATGGCAACGATCAAGCACCCGTTTTGGGTCCGGTCCGATTAGGGTTATCCCGGCTTTTCGGTGCCGGTCCGCCTCGGCGGGCGGTGGACCTCC
Source organism: Bradyrhizobium sp. (assembly GCF_049581145.1). GTDB lineage: Bacteria > Pseudomonadota > Alphaproteobacteria > Rhizobiales > Xanthobacteraceae > Bradyrhizobium. The sequence goes on along the minus strand of NZ_JBAURI010001100.1, from coordinate 290 downwards.
GCCTGCCGGCGAGCGATACTAACGCTCCGTTAAGCCTGACGTCGTTCGGCGGCCGATCGTTTCAAGGCCAGGCCGCCGCTACAAGGCGCGTAGCTCCCAGACTAGCCGGTCCAGTCGCCATCATGAACGAGAAGGATTTTCAGTTGCAGGGCGTCGGTGATCCACGACTGGCGGTCCATGCGACGAGCGCCCTTCCGGCATGGCTATGGTCCACCGACGGCGCCAGGGTGCTGTGGTGCAATCCGGTCGGCGCCCGGCTGTTCGGCGCGCCCAATGCCACGGCGCTGGCC
>NZ_JBAURI010001099.1:0-4948 GCF_049581145.1 Bradyrhizobium sp. | reverse complement strand
CTCGAAAAGCTCGATCACGTCGGGGTCAAGGAAGCGGTCTTTCCCTTCGCCCGCTTCCCGGGGGTCGACACGGTACTGGGGCCGGAAATGCGTTCGACCGGCGAGGTCATGGGCATCGACCGTTCGTTCGAGGTGGCATTTGCCAAGAGCCAGCTCGGCGGCGGCACCCGTGTGCCGCGCAAGGGCACGGTGTTCGTTTCGGTCCGCGAGAGCGACAAGACCCGAATCGCCGATGCGGTCCGGCTATTGTCGTCGCTCGGCTTCAAGGTATTGGCGACCTCGGGCACCCAGCGCTTCCTCACGGACCATGGCGTGCCGACCGAAAAAGTGAACAAGGTACTGGAAGGCCGGCCGCACATCGTCGACGCGATCACCAACGGCGATATCCAGCTCGTGTTCAACACCACCGAGGGCCCGCAGGCATTGGCCGACAGCCGCTCATTACGGCGCGCTGCCCTCTTGCACAAAGTGCCATACTACACCACTCTTTCAGGTGCCGTGGCGGCGGCCCGGGGCATCCGCGCCTATCTGGACGGAGACCTTGAGGTCCGCACCCTGCAGAGTTACTTTTCTGAAGGTTAATTGTTGACAGGGCGGGGACGCCCGCTGAACAATTAGCCTTAAAGCCAGTATGGCTGGAACTCACCGCCCCGTATGAATGTTGTCATGGCCCTTCACAGGGCCCGGGATTCATGGGCCGGCGGCGAGCCCCGATTGCCTGATCTGCCAAGCGTCTCGTGCGGGCCTCCCGACGGCCCGCGCGACCCAAGGACAAAAGAGATGATGGAAAAGGTTCCGATGACCTCGCTCGGCTATGCCGCGCTCGAGGATGAATTGAAGCAGCGCCAGTCGGTGAATCGTCCGCGCATCATCGAGCACATCGCGGAAGCGCGGTCGCACGGCGACCTTTCGGAAAATGCGGAGTATCACGCCGCGAAAGAAGAGCAATCGCACAATGAAGGCCGCATCGCCGAGCTCGAGGACAAGCTGGCGCGCGCCGACATCATCGACATCTCGAAACTCTCCGGCGACACGATCAAGTTCGGCGCGACGGTGACCCTGATCGACGAGGACACCGAGAAGAAAACCGTCTGGCAGATCGTCGGTGAGGTGGAAGCCGACGCCAAGAAGGGCAGGATCTCGATCACCTCGCCGCTGGCCCGCGCGCTGATCGGCAAGAAGAAGGGCGCATCCGTCGAGGTCGTGACGCCCGGCGGCGCAAAGGCCTATGAGATCACCAAGGTCGAGTGGCGCTAGGCTTGCCATGCAACCGCTGCCAAAAAAAGCCGCGTCGCTGACGCGGCTTTTCGCGTTGCGATCAATTCCCGCGGGCCCCCTGTGCCGCGGCAGGGAATGATCGGGCTTCGCCCGGTTGATAGACACGCGCCGGTCACGAATGCCGACGACAGAGCGCTTTCCGATGACGTTGAATCGGAAAGCGCTCTGTCGTCTTTGTTGGTCGCATTTTCCGGCGGAAAGCCGCTGCCCACCTCTCCGGAAAATGCTCTAAGCTAGTGCTACGGCGCGCCTATCAAACAGGGGACAAGACATGGAACAGACGCTTTCCAAATGGCAACCACAGGCCCTCAGCCTGTTTCGCCTCATGACCGGGCTTGTGCTGCTTCAGTTCGGCGTTGCAAAGCTCTTGAAGTTTCCACCAAACTCGCCCTTCGCAAAAGTCGAACTGATGTCCCTGTTCGGCGCGGCCGGCAGCATCGAGCTGATCTTCGGCACCCTCTTGCTGCTCGGCTTGTTGACCCGGCCGGTTGCATTCATTTTGTCGGGCGAAATGGCCTTTGCCTATTTCATCGAACACTTCCCGCGGAGCTTCTTCCCGGTGATCAATGGCGGGAGTCTCGCGATCGAGCTTTGCTTCGCATGTCTTTTCCTGTCGGCTGCAGGCGGAGGACCGTTGAGCCTCGATGCGCTGTTGCGCAAAAAGGGCTGACCCCCCTCGTCAACCCCATACCTCAGGGATGCGCCGGTCCGGCGCAGACCCGGTCTCGACTGGCGGCGGAACCCTATACCCGGGCTTTGACGTCCAGCGGCACCGCCGCTTCATATTTCGAATTGTGCAGCACCAGCGAGGTCCTGACGTTGCGCACATGCGGCGCGGCCGTCAGGTGGGTGACGAATTTCTGGAACGTCGCCATGTCGGGCGCCACGCATTTGAGGATGAAATCCACCTCGCCCGACAGCATCCAGCATTCCCGTACCAGCGGCTCGGCGCGGACGAAATCCTCGAACGCGCGCAGATCGGCGTCGGCCTGGCTGGACAGATGCACCGAGGCAAATACCGTGACGTCGAAGCCGAGCCGGCGCGGGTCGAGCAATCCGCGATAGCCCTGGATATAGCCCTCCTCCTCGAGGGTGCGCACCCGACGCAGGCAGGGCGGCGGCGATATTCCGACCCGTTTCGCCAGTTCGACATTGGTGATTCGGCCGTCGGCCTGGATCTCGCTCAGGATTTTGAGGTCGATCTCATCAAGATTCTTCGACACGGAAATTCCAGGTCTCCAGGGTCCTCGCGAGGAGGAAACGTCGTCGCTGGCAACTCTCTTAGCGCAGCTCGGGCACGACGCGCAATTTTATTGCGCGGGCCACACGCTGTTTACCGCGTTTGAGGGGAAAATCCGCGGATTTGGATTGCAATTCTTGCATGGCTCGCCAGATGTCTTAGAGTTGGTTTTGTCGCTTTCGGCGTCTTTTCGAGCGATTTCGCACTGGCGCCGCCCAAAATCCCTCAAGAGAAGCATTCCACCCATGTCCGCACCGATCCACGCCAAGGTCGTCATCATCGGCTCCGGGCCGGCCGGCTATACTGCGGCGATCTATGCGGCACGCGCCATGCTGGAGCCGATCCTGATCCAGGGCATCCAGCCCGGCGGCCAGCTCACCATCACCACGGAGGTCGAGAACTACCCAGGTTTCGCCGATGTGATCCAGGGGCCATGGTTGATGGAACAGATGGAGAAGCAGGCCGCCCATGTCGGTACCAGAATCGTCACCGATCTGGTGACCCGGCTCGAGCTTGCGCAGCGGCCGTTCCGCCTGACCTGCGATTCGGGCGACGTCTATCTGGCCGAAACCGTCATTCTCGCCACAGGCGCCCAGGCGCGCTGGCTCGGTCTTCCGTCAGAAGAGAAGTTCAAGGGTTTTGGCGTCTCGGCCTGCGCGACCTGCGACGGGTTCTTCTATCGCAACAAGGAGGTCGTGGTGGTCGGCGGCGGCAACACCGCAGTCGAGGAAGCGCTGTTCCTGACCAATTTCGCGTCAAGGGTGACCATCGTGCATCGCCGCGATCATTTTCGCGCCGAACGCATCCTGCAGGATCGGCTGTTCAAGAACCCCAAGATCAAGGTGGTGTGGGACAACGCACTCGACGAAATCCACGGCAAGGATAACCCGTCCAAGGTCACCGATATCAGGCTCAAGAACGTCAAGACCGGCGCACTGACGGAGCTTCCGGCCGATGGGGTCTTCATCGCGATCGGGCATGCGCCCGCGACCGACCTGGTCAAGGGCCAGGTCAAGCTGAAGCCTTCGGGCTACGTCGAGGTGGCGCCGAACTCGACGGCGACCTCGGTGCCCGGCCTGTTCGCCGCCGGCGACGTCGCCGACGAGATCTACCGCCAGGCGGTGACCGCCGCCGGCCTCGGCTGCATGGCGGCGCTGGAAGCCGAACGCTTTCTGGCGCTGCGCGCCAGCGAACGCGCCGCGGCGGAATGAGGCGGAATGAAATGACTGCACATGCCTAGAACACGGGACGGATTTGCCGACATGGATTGGGACAAGCTGAAGGTGTTTCACGCGGCGGCCGAGGCGGGGAGCTTCACGCATGCCGGCGAGCAGCTTGGACTCTCGCAGTCGGCGGTGTCGCGACAGGTCAGCGCGCTGGAGCAGGAATTGTCGGTCTCGCTGTTTCACCGGCACGCCCGCGGCCTGATCCTGACCGAGCAGGGCGACCTGTTATTCCGGACCGCGCATGACGTATTCATGCAGTTGCAGGCGGCCCGCGCCAAACTGACCGACAGCCGCGAGCGGCCAAGCGGCGACCTCAAGATCACGACGCCGCCGGCGCTTGGGATCAACTGGCTGATCCCGCGGCTGCACGAATTCACCGCGCTCTATCCGGAAATCCGGATTTCCATGATCGTCACCGACGAGGACCTCGACCTCTCGATGCGGGAAGCCGATGTCGCGATCCGCACCCGCAAGCCGACGCAGCCGGACCTGATCCAGCGCAAGCTGTTCTCGATCGGCTTCCACGCCTATTGCTCGCCGGAATACGTCAAGCGCTTCGGTACGCCGCGCACCCTGGACGACCTCGACACGCATCGCATCATTACGCTGAGCGATCTGCAGGTTCAGCCGCATCTGCAGAACCGCAACTGGCTGATCGAGGCCGGGCGCAATGGCTCCGGCCCGCGCGAGGCCTATTTCAGGGTCAACAACATCTTAGGGTTGGTACGCGCCTGCCAGCAGGGGCTCGGCATTGCCGCGCTGCCGGATTATCTGGTGGAAGACAACAGCCGGCTGGTCCAATTGTTCGGCGAATCCGATTCCATCCAGCTCGACACTTACTTCGTCTATCCCGAAGAGTTGAAGACGGTGGCGCGGGTCCAGGTGTTCCGCGACTTCGTCGTCAGCAAGGCACAGCGCTGGCCGTCCTGACTTTGCGCATGACTGACATGCGGGTCGGGCGGTTGCTGCCAGGCGCGAGCGCGGACAATAATGTTCAGACGCTGGGTTTTCGTGTTGCGCATTTGTCCCCCTCCTCCAGTGGCGCGAGCGCTCAGCGATCCTCTTGGAAGGTGATTGTGTCGGCCTCACGTGGCCAATACCTCAAGCCGGGCTCCTTTGAGCCCGGCTTTTTTTCGTCCATGCCGTCGCCGTGGAATGACACCATCGTATTGGCGCATGGCCGAAGCATAACGCTCCTGTCACG
>NZ_JBAURI010001098.1:0-4405 GCF_049581145.1 Bradyrhizobium sp. | reverse complement strand
GCTCGATATTCTGGTCGCCAATGCCGGCATCGCGAAGACCGCCAGCATCGAAGAGACGACGGTCGAGGATTTCGATCGTTTGTTCGCCGTCAATGTCCGCGCGCCGTTTTTCCTGGTGCAGCAATTGTTGCCCATCATGCATGAAGGCGGCAGCATCGTGCTGCTGTCGTCTCTGGCGGCGCATGCCGTGGTGGGCGTGCTGCCGGCCTACGCCGCAACCAAGGGCGCGGTCGATACGCTGGTGAAGCATTTCGCTTCCGCGCTTGGCGCGCGCGGCGTTCGCGTCAACGCCGTCGCGCCGGGGGTGGTTGCGACCGACATGTCGTCCTTCGTCAAGATGAACGACGGCCGCGACTACACCCTTGGCCTGCAAGCGCTGAAGCGGATCGCCCAGGCTGACGACGTCGGCGATGCCGTCGCCTTCCTGGCCTCGCCCGAGGCGCGCTGGATCACCGGCGACACCATTCACGTCGATGGCGGTTCCAGGCTCTGAGCTCGCAGGAAATTCGGTTTTCTGAACCCACGAGGAGATTCCCGATGTCGAATGAACTCGAAAACAAGGTTGCCTTCGTCAGCGGCGGCTCGCGCGGCATCGGTGCGGCGATCGCCAAGCGTCTCGCGGCCGATGGCGCGCGTGTAGCCATCACCTATGCCAAAGGTGCGGATGCCGCAGCGGAGGTCGTCAAAACGATCGAAGGCGCCGGCGGAAGGGCGATCGCGATCCAGGCGGATGCGACCGACCCCGCGGCCGTGAAGGCCGCCATCGACAGGGCGGTCGCCTTGCTCGGCAAACTCGATATCCTCGTCAACAATGCCGGCACTGCCATCCCGAAGCAATTCGAGGAAGCGACGTTGGAGGAACTGGATCGCGTGATCGATATCAACCTCCGCGGTGTTTTCATCACGACGCAGGCTGCGCTCAAACACATGAACAATGGAGGCCGGATCATCACGATCGGCTCCTGCGTCGGCGAACGCATGATGACCCCCGGGCTGGTGGCCTACTCCGCGACCAAGGGAGCGATCCGTATGTTCACGCAGGGGTTGTCTCGGGAGGTGGGAGACCGCGGCATTACCGTCAACAATATCCAGCCGGGTCCGATCGATACGGATCTCAACCCGGCGTCGGGCGAGTGGGCCGTGCCGCAGAAGGCAAACACGGCGCTCAATCGCTATGGCACGGTCGACGATATTGCCGCGATGGTCGGTTTCGTCGCAGGTCCGGGCGCCTCCTATATCACGGGTGCCAACCTCACGGTCGACGGCGGCACCAACGCCTGACCGGCTCGCCCTGCGGCGCGACCGCGGGGGGAGCCCATTCTGTTCTCTTGCCGGATTGCCCGGACGGTCGCCATTCCTGCCGCGCGATTCAAATGCTGCCCGCAAGCTTGTTTCGCCAGTCCATGATGCCCTCAACCGCCAAAGCAGTCTGCGCGGCGTGTTATCCTGATTGCCGTTTGTGCCTTCTAAGGAAGGCAGAGTGACCTTCAGCCTCGGCTATTTCTGCGCTCGCGAATATGCCTTCGGATGGAAGCCGCCGCCATCCTTCAGCAATGATCTCGCCTTCGTATTCCGACTTGTAGGCGTATTCTTCTGCGAAGGTGAAATGCCCGTCGTCGCGCTGCAGTATCGCAACGCGCCGCTGCTGCGGCTTTCCCGTAGCAACAGAGACGATCTCAATGGCCGCTGACACTTTCACCAACTTCATCTGCCGCTTTCCTTGGCTCTCAATGCGAAGAGAGATTCCGTCTCTTCGGAATTTGCCGCGTGGGAGGCCAGGAAGCTACCTCGGGTGGCTATATTTGCAATGTCGCTCAGTGGCACCAAGCGTAAGTGCCAGAACGCACGGGCCATTTCGGGGCTGGAGGCAGACTTTCGTCGGTATCTACCCGCAGCAATACTCTGTTGTCACCGTCCCAACCGTCATGTTCATGATCTCCAATGTTGGCTGGCGGCGCAGACCGGCTGTGCCATCCGCCTGCTGGCCACTGCCGCCTTGACCCGAAACGGACCTTAGCCCTAGCGGACGGTCTGTCCCCGCTGGGGACCTGATTGAATCTGGTCGGCCGAAGGTCCGCATTTTGGCCTCACTGTTCAAACTAGAATCAGAGGGAGTCTTATCTCATAGGGGAGCGCACCATGAACTTGAGTCGAGCAGTTGTGCTGTCGTTTTTTGCACTGGGAGTCGGATTGGTTTCTCTCTCGGGATCGCGGAGCGCCACAGCCGAGTGCTCAGTTCACACATTGCAGGGCAGTTACTTGTTTCACGGCCGAGGCATAAACGTCCACTATGGAGTACTTGAGTTTGACGGCGCTGGAAACTTCTCAGGAAAGCAAACCTCGATTCGTCAGCCAAATGTTGCCTCTGCCCAACGAGAAACACTTCATGGGAACTATGCGATCAACGCGGACTGCACCGGCGAGATGGAAATGGACGGTCAGATCGGCGGAACGGCGCATTGGGATATTTTCGTTACCGCTGACGGCAAGAAGGGACGCATGATCCGGACAGATGCTGGGAGAACAGGCGTCCGCACATTTGAGCAGTAGTTCTCTCGTTTTGAACTTACGAGGCCGCCTCAAGTTGGCGGCCTCGTTCAGTCCACTTGGTGGTCGAGCATCTGCGGTGTGCTTCTGACAAATTCAGTGCTCTGTCACCGCAATTCCCGCGCTTGATGAAGACAGGTCCGTTGCCGTCGCGGCGAAGCTTGTTCGACCGGGTCTCGGGGAATCCGGTGTAGGCCGGCGCCCCCCGGTATCGACCGGAGTTTCGTAGATATTGGTCATTTGACGCCTCTGGCGCCGGATCCTGGCCAGAACTGAGCGAAAGGCCCGCGGTCCACTTGAGCAAACGATCCGACAACTGATCGTTCAGAACCTTCGTCTCGGCCAGGTCCCTTGATCCCTCGACAAGGGACGTCTCGTGACTGCCCCGGCGTGTCAGTTGAGGGCGAGAGGCGGACATGATGGAATCCATCGGCTAAGTGGGTGGGCTTCAACATTCCGCGCGGCTAGTATACTTTGAGTTGCAACAGAGCGGAGACGAATAAATGTCTGATCAGACTATGGGAGACGATTCGTGGATGAGCCTGAAATTGTAAAAATGCTTTTTGAAAAGTTACAATCGGGGGCACGCCATCGATTTCCTGGACTGGGCGAGAAGCTTAGCGCGCCAACCCAACCGGGCGTTTACGTTCTTTATGGCAGTCGTGGCAAAGTTCGGTACGTTGGCCAAGCTCGGGGTAGCCAAGGTTTGCGGGCCAGATTAATGGCCCATCTCAACAATTCTTGGCATACAGCGAAATACGGTAGCAATTTTAGAGCCCGCGGACGTTTTCGTTTCTTGGTAGTTCAGAATGAACGCCAACGAGCGCTTCTGGAGGCATATGCAACTGGGTGCCTTTGTCCCGCATACATGCCGCAATATTGGCCTCCGGCTGGAACAAGTCGATCGTGAGGAGGGCCTGGCCCGCGCCCGATCACTGCGTGACGAGATGGAAAGCTCGTAGGGCGGATCGTGATCCGCCGTTCTGTTTCGCCAAAACGGTGGGTTACGCCTTCGGCTCCAACCCGCCATACGCGCGACGCGCTGAACAAAGGCGAGTTCGATTTCACGTTTCCATTCGATCCAGCGGGAATCGTAGAGAGCGTTGCAATTCACCCCGAGGCCGATCTACGTTCTACGAGACGGTTCTTTGGGCCTTCGACGATCACGCTAAGCCTCTTAGCGCGTAGGATGGGTTGAGCCCTTCGCGAAACCCATCATCTTCGCAACCATGATTGATGGGTATCGCTTCGCTCTACCCATCCTACGGGCTCCTGCGCGCTGGTCATTTCCGGCCTACCCCAGAATGCAGACAATTTCGGAGCCAGTCGGGACTTTATATTTCTGGCAGACCCGACACTTGACACGGCGAACGGCTCGCCTCCAAGGCCGCCTTCTCGAATGCCACCGTCTTTTTCTTCGTCTCACTTCCGCTTCTTGTATTGCCGGTATACTTTCTCATGCTCGGCTGTCATTTCTGCGCTATCCTCGCGCAGTAGTCCGCCAAAGGCATTGTTGTACGCCGTGAACTTGGGGCCGTGCTTCACCGCCCATTCTGCTTGAAATCTGCGTAACCCATCGGTCTCGCGTTTCTCACGCTTCTCGTCTTTAAACCCTGCTTGTCCGCGCGTATGACCGTATGGGCTGAATGACTGCCCACCCCCTCCCCGATACCCAACTATAACCTCGCCGCCCATGTGAACTAGTCGTGGTTCGGGCATGAGCAGATACCCTTCTCCAAACTTCTTCCAGTGATCGGTCGAAACAGTACGCTCTGGGTAAAGCCATTCCTCTTTCGCGGCCGCAATATAGCGGTACGCGCGGCGCTTCGTGATCAGATTGATTTGCAGTACCTCGTCT
>NZ_JBAURI010001097.1:0-4218 GCF_049581145.1 Bradyrhizobium sp. | reverse complement strand
GGCACAGAAAAGGACGCTGCTCGGCAAGGTGTTTGAAGCTCTTCCGAAAGGCGGCGCAGTCATCGTCTATGACGCCATCATCGACGATGATCGCCGCGAAAATGCTTTCGGTCTTCTGATGAGCTTGAACATGCTGATCGAAAGTCCCGGCGGGTTCGACTATACGGGCGCGGATTGTCAGGATTGGATGCGCCAGGCCGGATTCTCGAAAACGCGCATCGAACCGCTTGTCGGTCCGGATTCGATGGTGATCGGCCTGAAGTAGATGACCGCGGTCATCGTCGCAGGCTATGCGCGGCACGAAGCCATCTTCGACCGGAGCATCGACATGCAGCTTGTTCGCCTCGCGCAGGAGACCTGTGGATATCTCGCGGCCACGCCATGCAGCCGTAGCGCGAAATCCTGTTCGCGTTGCGACCGTGAGCAGGGACAAAAACAACGTGATATTGAAAAAGTGAAATCAGCCCATCGAGTCGGATCAGTCGATAAACCTTGGGCTGACTTCGGAAGAGCAGGAATCAGACCCCCCAACGGAGCGCCGCGGTGTGCACCGGCGCATCCCATAACGTCTGCGCCTGGCTGTCGAGGACCGACACGGTGATCGAGACACCGGCCATGTCGAGAGACGTGACGTAGGAACCCGTCAGGAAACGGGTCGCCTTGATCCCCGCGCCGTCCAGGATCCGCCTGGCGCTGTTGACCATCAAATAAAGTTCGAGCAGAGGCGTTGCGCCAAACCCATTGATGAGAAGCAGCACTTCACTGCCCCGGCCCGGCGCCAGATCCTTCAGGACCGCGTCGAGCAGTTCCGCGGCAATCGCATCGGCCGGCGCCAGCGGAACCCTGCGCCGGCCCGGCTCGCCGTGAATGCCGACGCCCATTTCCATTTCATCATCGGCCAATGTGAAATTCGGCCGCCCGGCCGCGGGCACGGTGCATGGCGTCAGCGCCACACCCATCGAGCGCGTGCGCCGGTTGACCTCGTCGCCGAGCGCCTTGAGAGCGGCAAGCCGCATTCCGGTCTCGGCCGCGGCGCCGACCATCTTTTCCACGATCAAGGTCCCGGCGACACCGCGACGGCCGGTCGTGTAGGTCGAGGTCTCGACCGCCACGTCATCGTTCGTCAACACGGTCGCGACGTCCCGGCCGGCCATCTCGGTGGCCATGGCGAAGTTCATCACGTCGCCCTCGTAATTCTTGACGATGAACAGGACGCCGGCACCGGTGTCGACGGCCTCGGCCGCTTCGACCATCTGGTCCGGCGTCGGCGAGGTGAAGACCTGGCCCGGGCAGGCCGCATCGAGCATGCCGAGCCCGACAAAACCGGCATGCAGCGGCTCATGTCCCGAACCACCGCCTGAAATCAGCGCGACCTTGCCGGGCTTCAAAGTCCGGCGGCGGACGAATTTGCGCTCGGCGCCGAGCGACAGAATGTCAGCATGGGCGGCCGCGAAACCATCAAGGCTTTCCTCGAGTACCGTGTCGGCGCTGTTGATCAGCTTTTTCATGAACGTCCTCCCGATTGTTGATTTTGCAGTCCGGATCAATCCATCAGCCTACGCTCTCCGCATAACGTGCGAGCCGCGAGGCGAAGTCCACGACGAGCTCGTCGAGGGCGCGGTTCTTCTTGTCGTCGCCGAGGTCGGGCACCGTCACCGCGATGGTGCGCGTGCGCGCATCGCGGTGCGGCGCGCGCAGCCGCCCGGGGTGCGCACGTCCATAAGCTTTGATGAATGCCGCGCGCTCGGCGGCAGACAAATGGCAGACTTCAAAGATGATCGCGACATGCTTTGCCGGGATGGGCACCAGATATGCCGGATTCGTAATCTGGGTCACAAAGGATCGGTTCTTGCCCAGCGCGGCCGCGAGTTTCAGCCGCGTGCCCGACGGCCGGTTGTCGAGCACCCGCCGCAGGATGTTCTTGTAGTCCGCGACATGGCTGTCGCCAGGCTCGCCTGTAATGTCGCGCGCATCGCTGCTCATGGCCTCACCGTTGCGATCACGGCCTTGAGCCGTGCAACCGCGACCGGCGCCACCGAGAATATCGTGAGCCCGGTTGCGAGCAGCACCGCCGTCAGGCGCGTGTCCGCCGCAGCGTCGCCGCAGAGCGAGACCTCGACGCCCCGCCGCCGTCCGGCCTCGACCGTCCGGGCGATCAGCGACAGCACCGCCGGGTTGCCGGTATCGTTGAGATCGGCCACCGCTCCGACGTCGCGCGCCGCGGCCATGGTATACTGGGTCAGGTCGTTCGAGCCGATGGAATAGAACGCAGACTCGAAATCCTCGGCGCGGAGCGCTGCTGCCGGGACCTCGACCATGATCCCGAGCGGCGGGCGCGCGCACGCGATTCCTTTCGCCGCGAGCGCGGAGCACTCCGCATCGAGCATGGAAGCGGCGCGGTCGAGTTCGGAGGGAACAGTGATCATCGGCAGCATGACCTTCAAGGGCCCATGGACCGCCGCGCGCGACAGTGCCCGAAGCTGCACGCGGAACACCTGCGGTCTCGCCAGCGAGAGGCGGATGCCGCGCAGGCCCAGAAATGGATTGCTCTCGCCGTCGGCAGTCAAGCCGGGGATCGGCTTGTCTCCGCCGGCATCGAGGGTGCGGATCGTCACCGGCCTGCCTTTGGCCCAATCGACAATGCGCCGATAGACCGCATATTGGGTGTCCTCGTCCGGCAGGCCATGGGACGCTTCGAACAGGAATTCCGTGCGCACCAACCCGACCCCGTCGCAAATCGCGGGATCGAGACCGTCGATATCGTCAAGGGCGGCGACATTGACGAGAACCGAGATAGGGCGGCCCCCGGCCGTGCGCGCCGGTTCGGTGCGGACGGCTTCGGCGGCGGCCCGCGCAGCCTTCGCGGACGCCATTCGGAGTTCGAACCTACGGCGTGTCTCTGGTTCGGGATCGAAGATCACGGTGCCGGTATCGCCGTCGACCAGCGCCAAAGCCGGCGTATGGCCTTTCCATGATAACGGGCCGAGCCCGACGACCATGGGGGCGCCGCGCGCACGCGCCAACATCGCGACATGCGAGGAAGGCGAGCCGGCCGCCAGCACGATGGCGCCGCCGCGGCTCCAGTCAGCCGCAAGAAAGGCCGAAGGCGTGATGTCTTCACCGGCGACGATCGAATCGCCGGCGATCTTCGCGGCCGGATCCGCGCCGCTCAGATGCGCAAGCACGCGGTCGCGGATATCGACGAGATCCGCGGCGCGGGCCCGGAAATATTCATCTTCCGCGCTGCGATAGCCTGCGACCTCCGCGTCGAGCGCCGCCCGCCAGGCCTGGTCGGCTGCGGCCCCCTCCGCGATGGCGTGGTAGGCCTCCTCCGCCAACGCATCGTCTTCGATCATCGCGACCTGGAATTCCAGCATGTCGGCCGCTTCTCCCTGAACCGACTCGATCAGTCCGGCGATCTCGGCCGTCGCAGCCTCGATCGCCGCCTGCAATGCGGCCGCCTCGTGCGCGGGGTCGCCGACATCGGTCCGCCTCGCAACGGCTGTCGCCAGCAAGGTCACGGGCCCGATCGCAAGGCCCGACGAAGCGGCGCGGCCGGTGAGATGGATTTCGGCCATCGCGTCAGGTCTCGCCAAAACCGTCATTGACCAGCGCCAGCATGGCCGCGAGAGCCGCCTCGCCGTCAGGACCGGTGATGCGGAAATGCAGCGTTGCGCCCTGCGGCGCCTTCACGCGCATCACCTTCACGGGGCTTTTGGCGTCCGTCCAGGGGCCGTCGGGGGCGAGCGCAAGTTCGACCTTCGCGGCAAAGCGCTTCGCGCACTGCGTGAGCTTGACGGAAGGCCGCGCATGAAGTCCGACTTGATTGACGAGAACCGCCGACGCCGTCAGCGGCAACGACTCTCCGGCCGCCCGGCTGGCGTTGGCATCATGCATAGAATTCCTCCGCACTGCGCTTGACGGCAGCGAGCGGCGAGCCGCCCGAAGACTCGGTCGCCGCGATCACGGCTCCCTCGACGACCGGGGCATTGCAGACCACCACGCGCGCGCGCCGGTCCTCGGCCAGCATCTCCACCGCCATCTCGGAATTCGTCTCCGCCCCGCCAAGATCAACCAGGATGGCCACGCCAGCCGGCGACCATGCCGTCTCGATCGCCTGGAGGATTCCAGCAACATTCGTGCCGAGGCCACCATCGACATCGCCGCCCGTCCAGGCAAGCGGCACGGCATCGCCCACCATCTGGCGCACCATATCGG
>NZ_JBAURI010001096.1:0-2869 GCF_049581145.1 Bradyrhizobium sp. | reverse complement strand
AGCCAAAGCCGCGAGCGTTGCAAAGGCAAATGAGCAGCTCAAGACGGGGGATCATAAGCAGGCGATGGAAACTCTCAAGCTTTCCGAAATCAACGTGGCGTTCGTCATGGAGGTCGCCCCGCTCGACAAGACTATCAGCGGGATCGACACGGCGGCGCAACTGATCGATTCCGGCAAGTATTTCGAGGGAAACCAGGCCTTGAAGGGGGTCGAGGACGATATCCGCTTCGACGTCGCTGACGCCAGCTCGGGTCCAGCAAAAGCGGCCAGTACCTCGGACAAAGCCGCTCCAACCGTGGGCAGTGCCAAAACTGGCAGTACGTCCGTGCCAGCGAACAAGTAGCGCCTGCACCGGATAGCGTCCGAGGAACCATTGGAACAGGGTCCGCCGGAAAGCGGGCCCTGTTCGCTGCTTGATCTGGGCCTTGTCACTCCGGACGAGTCCAACGACGAACCGGAATCTCCATCTTGCGTTATAGCGGATGAATCCCGGAGAGCTTTCGAGCACCGGCAGGGCGTTGGTCGATCTACTCAGCCGATGTCGGGCGACGGCGTCCGAAATTCATCCGAGCGTTTCGGCCCGATTCCACTGAGCCGACAGCGCAAAGCGCGCCAGCGCCGGAAGCGATTTCGAGCCGGTTTTCTCCATGATTGACGCGCGGTGGTTCTCGACCGTGCGCTGGCTGATGCCGAGGTCCGCGGCGATATTCTTGCTGGGATGGCCGGCCAGAACCATGTCCATGATTTCACGTTGTCGCGGAGTGAGGTTCGCGATCGTCGCGGCAGCAGTCTCTCGCGACGCCAACAGCTTGCTCGAATCCCGCGATTGCTCCAGCGCACTGTTCAGGCTGGCGAGCAATTCGCTGCGGCTGATCGGCTTCTCGATGAAATCGGCGGCGCCGGCCTTCATGGCTTCCACCGCCATCGGCACGTCGCTACTGCCGGTGACAACGATCGCCGGGAGCCTGTCGCCTCTGTCGTGCAGCTGGCGAAGCAGCTCAACTCCGTTCATTCCCGGGAGATAGGCATCGAGCAGAAGGCACCCTTTTTGTCCGGGGCGATAGGCCCCGAGAAACGCCTCCGAGCTGGAAAAGGTCTCAACGGTATGGCCGTCGTCCTCGAGCACGGCCCGCATCGCAGCACTGACATCCTGATCATCATCGACGACAAAGACGGTCGATACCTGGCGGTTATCCGGATAAACTGCGCTTCTTGGAGAGCTCTCTGCCGCGGATCGCCCTTTTGGCAGCAATCGTTCGATGGCTTGAGTGAGCTCCGTCAGCTTTACGGGCTTGCTGAGCTGGACACATTCATGTTGAGCGATATCGGCGAGCGTGTCGGTCGATATGTCGCCGGTCAAAATGATCGTCGGGATCTCCCGATGAAGAGCGCCACGAAGTTTCGCGGCGACCTGAAGTCCATCCATGCCATTCGGCAGGTTGTAGTCCGCAAGAATGATGTCCGGTTGGATCGCCCCTCGCATCGCCAGTGCCAGCGCTGCCGCGCCATCCGGAGCTGTCGCCGTACGGTGACCTTCTCCTCTTAGAAATAGCTCGAGCAGCTCGCGCACGTCGGGCTCGTCATCGACGATCAGGATTGTGCATTTTTGCATGACCGCGGAGATTGGCTTGGGCGTCACGGTGAGCTCGGCACGTTTTGGCGCCGTCGCGTATTCCCTCGCAGACAGCGGAACGTCCACGGTAAAGATTGAACCCTTTGCGGTCTGTGACCGGACGCGAACCGGATGGCCGAGCAGTTTTCCCAATCCGCTGACGATGGACAGTCCGAGGCCCAGTCCGCGGCTGCGCTCGCGGGCGGCGTTGTCGAGCTGATGATACTCTTCGAAGATCGCCTGAACCTCGCTCTCGGGGATCCCGGGTCCGGTATCGCAGACCTCGATCGCCAGCGTTCCCGCGTGCCGGCGGCAACCCAGCAAGACCTTGCCGTGCTTGGTATATTTCAATGCGTTGGCGAGAAGGTTGCGAAGCATCTGCTCGAGCAGGCGAACATCGCTATCGACCGACAGGCCGCAGGCGACGACGCGCAGGGTAAGCCCGTGCGCCTGGGCGTGATAGGAAAATTCATCTTTCAGGCGATCAAGCAGCTCGTTGACGGGAAAGCTTGCCAGATTGACGCGGACAGTACCGGAATCGATCTGATTGATGTCGAGCAGGGTATTCAGCATGCCCGACATCGCGTCCGCCGTTTCGTCGAGCCGTTCGATCAGCTTGAGGGCCTCCTCGGTCTTGTTTTCCCGCACCCTTCTTTGCAGCAGGCCGCGAATCAGACTCAGCGTTTGCAGCGGTTGCCGCAGATCATGACTAGCTGCGGCGAGAAAGCGTGATTTGGCGACATTGGCCAGGTCGGCTTGCCGTTTGGCCGCCGCAAGCGCATTCGAGATCTGCTTCCGCTCGGTGATGTCCGCGAACGTGATGACGACGCCTTCGACCCCGTTGTCTTGGGTCCGGTAGGGAAGGATACGACGGAGATAGCAGCCGCCTGCCTGGGTATCGATCTCTTGTTCGATCGGCGCGAGGCTGCTCAACACCGCCCTGGCATCGCTTGCAAGGGCATCGTCTGACACCAGTGAATGGAGATCGGATATCGACCGGCCAACGTCACTCGGAATGACATTGAACAACGACCGGGTGGCCGGCGTGAAGAACCTGATCTTGAGTTCGGTGTCGAGAAACAGCGTCGCAACGTCGGTGCTGTAGAGGACATTCTGAAGATCATTGGACGTCCTGCGCTGCTTATCCAGGGTTTCCTGAAGCTGGCTGTTCAGCGCCGTCAGCTCTTCATTCAACGATTGCAGTTCTTCTTTCGAGGTTCGGAGTTCCTCGTTGGTCGACTGGAACTCCTCATTGTC
>NZ_JBAURI010001095.1:0-4294 GCF_049581145.1 Bradyrhizobium sp. | reverse complement strand
GTCGCGGGTATAGCGTTCGCCGCCCGGCGTCTGCACCGCCAGGAAGCCGGAGCCGTCGATCGCCACATCGAGCGGATTGCTGGTCTGCTCGGTGGGACCTTGCGTGAAGTCGCGATAGGTGCCGCGGTCCTGGACGTAGGAGACCCGGCGGTCGCTGCCTGTGAAATTGTCCTCGTGCGCGCCCGAAGTGAGATATTCCTCGAACAGCGACTGGTCGGCCTTGTAGCCATTGGTGTTGGCGTTCGCGATGTTGTTGGAGACGACATCGAGCTGCCGTTCCAACACCGTCTGCCGCGACAGTCCGACGAGAAGCGCATTCTCCATCGGTGGTTCTCCCCTTCTCACAATGTCCGCAGGATCAAGCCCTCCCAGGCTGATCGCGCCGACCGTTTCCGAACCCGCGCGCGCTCTCCCAAACCCGCGCGGTTCGCCTTGCCTCTCAGCGAAAGCCGTGCCAGTCGGGAAATGATCGTGATCCTAACAGCTTGGCGGTTTTGCCGGGCATTTCAGGGTCGGCAGAAAGGTGTTGTTGACCAGGTCTGCCCGGCAACTTTTTCCTACCGGAACCGCAAAAGAAAGCTTCCGTTAACCATTGTTACCTTAGCGTCGAGGGGTAAGAGCGCGTCTGCGCTGGGGGCACATCGTATCGCGTCGTTCACGCCTGCCTGGCGGCATCCGGCTCATTCCAGAAATTTTGCCATCAAGGTTTGGATCGAGCAGTCATGGCCGAGAATGAAGCGGAAGGCGCGGCGGAAGTCATCGCCCCGCCCAAGAACAAGCTCAAGCTGATCATCATGATCGTCGCCGCGCTTGTCATCCTCGGCGGCGGCGCGGCGACCTATTTCCTGTTCTTCCACCGTCACCAGGAGGGTGGGGCGCATGCCGAGGCGCCCCCGGTCAAGCCGCCATCCTTCGTCGAGGTGCCGGACATGCTGGTCAACCTGGTCGGCGCGCCCGGCGATCGCACGCAATATCTGAAGGTCAAGATCGTGCTGGAGGTCAAGGATGAGAAGCAGGTCGAGACGATCAAGCCGTCGCTGCCGCGGGTCAGCGACATCTTCCAGACCTATCTGCGCGAACTGCGGCCGACCGACCTCAACGGCTCGGCGGGGCTGTTCCGGCTGAAGGAGGAGTTGACCCGCCGGGTCAACGCCGCGGTGGCGCCCAGCCAGGTCTCCGCGGTGCTGTTCAAGGAAATCGTGGTTCAGTAGCGACAACGGATCTCAACGAACATGGCGGGCAACGATCCGGTCGACCAGGATGCAATCGCAGCCCAATGGGAGGCTGCGCTCGATTCCGAAGATCCGGCGGAAGCGGCGGAAGCGGCTGCCGCCAATGAACTGACGGAATCGATGGCCCTGCAATGGGCCGCGATGGTGGAAGACGGCTCACGCGACTTCGGCACCGGCAAGAACGGCGGCGAACGTGTGCTGTCGCAGGAGGAAATCGACAATCTGCTCGGCTTCACCGCCGGCGAGGTCAATCTCGACGACCATTCCGGCATTCGCGCCATCATCGATTCGGCGATGGTCTCCTACGAGCGTCTGCCGATGCTCGAAATCGTCTTCGACCGCCTGGTGCGGCTGATGACGACGAGCCTGCGCAATTTCACCAGCGACAACGTCGAAGTTTCGCTCGATCGCATCACCTCGGTGCGCTTCAGCGACTACATGAACTCGATCCCGCTGCCGGCGGTGCTGTGCGTGTTCAAGGCCCAGGAATGGGAGAATTTCGGTCTTGCGACCGTCGATTCCAACCTGATCTATTCGATGATCGACGTGCTGCTCGGCGGCCGCCGCGGCACCAGCGCGCTGCGCATCGAGGGCCGGCCCTACACCACGATCGAGACCAATCTCGTCAAGCGCCTGATCGAAGTCGTGCTGGCGGACGCGGAACAGGCGTTCCGGCCGCTGTCGCCGGTCACGTTCACGATCGACCGGCTGGAGACCAATCCGCGCTTTGCCGCGATCAGCCGCCCGGCCAACGCCGCCATCCTGGTCCGCTTGCGCATCGACATGGAAGATCGCGGCGGCAACATCGAATTGCTGCTGCCCTATGCGACCATCGAACCGATCCGCAACGTCCTGTTGCAGATGTTCATGGGCGAAAAATTCGGCCGTGACGAGATCTGGGAAGGCCATTTCGCCACCGAGGTCGCCCAGGCCGAGATCTCCGTGGATGCCGTGCTGTACGAATCCGAGATCCCGCTCAAGCAATTGATGCTGCTGAAGGTCGGCGACACGCTGCCGCTCGACGTCCGCGCCGACGCGCTGGTCTCGGTACGCTGCGGCAGCGTGACCTTGACCGAGGGGCGGATGGGGCGGGTCGGCGACCGCGTCGCGATCCGCGTCACCAAGCCGTTGCGCAAGCCGAAGACCACGTTCGCGATGTTCGAAAAGGCCGATGAGCAGAACAAGAGGATGGAAGCCCAATGAACCACGCGTTAGGTCTGGTGATCGAAAGCCTGGTGGCGGTCTTGCTGGTGCTGACCATCGCCTACTGCATGGTGCTGAACTCCCGCCTGAAGCGGCTGAAGGCGGACGAGCATTCGCTGAAAGCCGTGATCGCCGAACTAATCACCGCGACCGAGATCGCCGAGCGCGCGATCGGCGGGCTCAAGCTCGCCGTGCGCGACGTCAACGAAAATCTCGGCAACCAGCTCGCTTCGGCGACCGAGATGTCGGACTATCTGAAGCGGCAGCTCGCCGAAGGCGACAATGTGGTCCGCCGGCTGACCAAGATCGCGATCGCGGCGCGGCCGCAGGCTTCCGCTGAAGCCGAGCCGGCCCAATTCGCGCCGCAGGCCAGCGATCTATCACCAGGCCTGGTATCACCGAGCCTCGCAGCGGCGCACCTCACGGGTTCGCCGGAACGGATTTCGGCGGCGAAGGCGGTGGCGGCGGCAGCCCAGGCCTTCTCCGAGCGCAGAAGGGCGGGCGGCCTCGCGGCATGAAAGCGTTCCGTAACATACGCGTTATCCCGGTCGTACTGGTCGCGATCGTCTGCCTGTTGATCCTGAAGATCGCGGGCCTCGTGCTCGATGGCGGCTACGTGTTCGACTACGACCCGCAGTCGACCCAAAAGTCCTGGGCGCAGGACAATCTGAATTTCCCGGGCGGCCCGAGAGCGGAGCCTGCCGACATCACCGGCTCGGTTGATGACAAGAAACAGCCGGCCAAGGACGGGGCGCCGAAACCGGCCGCGCCGGAGAGCAAGCCAGACGGCGTCGTTCTGCATCCCGAGGACAACCAGCAGCCGGTGTCGCCGTCGGAGCGGGCGATCCTCGAGCGGCTGCAGTCGCGGCGCCAGGAGCTCGACACGCGGGCGCGCGAGATCGACATTCGCGAGAGCCTGCTGAAGGCCGCCGAGCAGCGGATCGAGTCGAAGGTCGAGGAGATGAAGGCGGTCGAGGCCCGTTCGGCCGCGGCCAACGACCAGAAGACCGAAGCCGAGAACGCGCGCTTCAAGGGCCTCGTCACCATGTATGAGAGCATGAAGCCCAAGGACGCCGCGAGGGTGTTCGACCGCCTGGAGATGCCGGTGCTGATCGAGATCGCTTCCCAGATCGCGCCGCGCAAGATGTCGGACATTCTCGGCCTGATGGCGCCGGAATCCGCCGAGCGGTTGACGGTCGAGATGGCCCATCGCGCCAGCGGCGACAAGTCCGCGCCGGACGCCGAACTGCCCAAGATCGAGGGCAAGGTGCTGACGCAAAAGTCCGACTGACCGGCGGCATATTTAACAGGACCTTAAACCGCCACTTCTAGATTCACTGCGATGGCGGGCGCGGGCGCTCCGCTCTGCAGGCGGATCGTCGAACCGGAAGACATCTTGGATGGCGCGCAGGCGAGCCATTGGGTTTTGGTTGCAGGTCTGCGCCTTGGCGCGGACGTCGCGGGTTTGCGCGGGCGGATGGTCGAAGCTCGCGATCGGCCTCGTGCTGCTCGGCCTGGCCGCTCCGGCGTTCGGACAGGCTGACCCGGTCAAGGGCGAGGCGACGTTTTCGGCTGCCGGCGGCTACGCGCGCATGGTGTTCAAATTCACCCGCGACGTCGCCTCGGAAGTGACCACCGCGGGCTCGATCGTCGTGATCCGGTTCGAGCAGCCGGTCGATGTTCCCGTCGAGCAATTGTCCGACGCCGTGCCGGACTACGTATCGTCGGTGCGCGCCGATCCCGACGGCATGGCGATCCGGCTGTCGCTGGCGCGGCAGGTGACCATCAACACGATGTCAGCGGGCGAACGGGTGTTCGTCGATTTCCTGCCCGACAGCTGGACCGGTGCGCCGCCGAGC
>NZ_JBAURI010001094.1:0-1546 GCF_049581145.1 Bradyrhizobium sp. | reverse complement strand
GGCGAGGGGCCAAGCGACTGCGGCGGCAGATTCCGCTGAAGGCGCTCACCCACGGCATCGCAGATCGACCGGCTGGTCTTGCGATCGATTGATTCGCTGGCGTCGGCGAGGCGACCATTCATAACGGGTTCCGGTTGGTATTCCCTGACATTGGGGACGCCATACCAAGTCATGGCCCGCGAAATGGTTTCGCCTCAGCCAGCGATTGCAGTGGACGGCTGCCAGATCCGGCTGGGTTGGTAAAAATTGTCTAAAAATCGAAGGTTTGGCATTGCCCGACAGAGCATGCCCAGCAGCCCAGCAGAAGGCCCCGGCACAAGGCCGGGGCATCTGAGCGATCGGGCGTGGTGCTTGGCTGTCAGTAACAGCGGTTGACGAGCCGCCAGCGCGGTCCCCACGGGGTCGGAACCAGCTCTCGCGCGTAGCAGCCGCCATAGCCATAAGACACCGGACCGCCGACGAAGCGCGGGCCGCCCCAGCCCCAGCGGTGCCAGCCGCCATGCCAGCCTTCGTGATACCCACCGTGCCAGCCTCCGCCCCAGGCGGCGGCCGGCGAGGGTGCAAGCGCCGCCGCGCCGAGAGACAACGCTGCGACCGTAACAAACGAGAGTTTGCGTAACATGATCATCTCCTTGAAGTCCGGCGCGGGAGGCGCCGTCGGTCATGCACGCTAGTCCGCTGCAGGTGAACCTCACCGGGACGGCGTCGACAGAATGGGTTCACCTTGGTGAAATTGCTGTAATTCCCGGTCGGTCTGCTGAAGCGGTGCGGGTCGCTTGCCGCGGGCCGATGACGCCGATATAAGCCCCGCAACGCAAAAAACCCGCTGTTTCAAGGACGAAAGCATCATGGCGATTGAACGCACCTTCTCGATCATCAAGCCCGACGCGACCGAGCGCAATCTCACCGGCGCCGTCAACGCGCTGATCGAAAAGGCCGGCCTGCGGATCGTGGCGCAAAAGCGCATCCGCATGACCCGCGAACAGGCCGAGACCTTCTATGCCGTACATAAGGCGCGGCCGTTCTTCGGTGAGCTGGTGGAGTTCATGACGTCGGGCCCGGTCGTGGTGCAGGTGCTGGAAGGCGAGGGCGCCGTACTCAAATATCGCGACGTCATGGGCGCGACCGATCCGGCCAAGGCCGCTGACGGAACGATCCGCAAGCTGCACGCGAAGTCGATCGGCGAAAACTCGGTGCACGGGTCGGATGCCCGGGAGACGGCGGCGACCGAGATCGCCCAGTTCTTTTCCGGCAACGAAATCGTCGGCTGATCGGCGAACGACTGCTGCGACAAGAGCCGCCGTGCGGGCGAGGGGGTAGGCTGTGAACTGGCTGTCGCAGGTCTTTGACCCAGCCAATATCGGCGCATTCTTCACTCAGCTCGGCGCCGATATTGAACGGCCGGCGTTCTGGCTCTCGCTCGGCAAGATCATCTGGATCAACGTGTTGTTGTCGGGCGACAACGCGCTGGTCATCGCGATGGCCTGCCGCGGTCTGCACGGGCGGCACCGGTTATGGGGCATGGTGATCGGCGCCGGCATTGCCG
>NZ_JBAURI010001093.1:0-4773 GCF_049581145.1 Bradyrhizobium sp. | reverse complement strand
GGCCTGGAATCTGCTGCTATCTCTGTCGCTTTGTCTTGTTGCCGTCGCCCTCGGCTTTGCCGCCGGCGCGCATGCTTTCGGGTAAAGGGACGTTCGACGATGCAGGACAAGGTTTCATCGAACCCGTCGGCAGCCAGGCAGGCCGTGACCGGTTTGCGTTCCGGCGCGCGCCGTTCGACGCCGTGGCGAAAACTCTGGGACACGGCCGGTTCCTATGTTTCCGTCGCGCTCGGCAGCATTGTCGGCGGCGTCGCGCGTTATCTGGTGTCCGTTGTGTTCCTGAGCCAGTTCGGCAGCGGCTTTCCCTGGGCAACGCTGTTCGTCAATGTGACGGGCTCGTTCATCATCGGGTTCTATGCCACCCTGACCGGCCCGGACGGCAGGCTGTTCGTGAGCCCGCGGCAGCGGCTCTTCGTCATGGTCGGGATCTGCGGGGGGTACACGACGTTTTCCGCGTTCAGTCTCGAGACCTTGCGGCTGGTGCAGTCCGGCAACGCGCCGGCCGCGTTTCTCAATCTGCTCGTCTCGGCCGCAGGCTGGATGACGGCCGTATGGCTCGGACATACATTGGCGGCACGCCTCAATCGTCTGTAGGGAATTCGAACATGCAAATACCGAAACAAGCGCTGCTGCTGCGGATTTTCATCGGTGAAAACGGAAAATACGACGGTCATCCGCTCTATGAGGCCATCGTGAAGAAAGCGCGCGAAATGCACCTGGCCGGCGCCACGGTATTGCGCGGGCCGATGGGTTTCGGCAGATCCAGCCTCATCCACACCGACAAGATCCTTCGGCTTTCCATGGATCTGCCTCTGGTCATCGAAATCGTGGATTCCGAAGAGAAGATCAACGCCTTTCTGCCGGTGCTCGACGGCATGATGGATAGCGGTCTGGTCACGCTGGAGAAACTGCAGGTGCTGCAATACGGCCTCGAGAAGGCCGCTGATGGATAGCCGAAGGCGGCCAGCCGGAACGAGGCCATTCAATTCGGCTACGACGCCCTTTCAGGAAACCGTTGATGCGCGACGAAAACGGCCCCAGCGCTCCGGGGACCAAGCGCTGAGGCCGCATTCCACACACGCATACAAACGCGACTGACGCGATTGGGAGGATCGGCGCCCGCAGTACGGAACAGACTCCGAACGAGGCGGATCGTTCCTCACAGGTCGTCAGCCGAGCCGATACGATCGGAAGCGCGGTTCAGCCTCGCTCATCGTCCGCCTGCTGGTCCGCTCGGCGGCCGTCCAGCATCAGCCTCATGATTCCGATGCCGATGCCGATCGACACCAGCAGGCTGAGCGTAAGCGCGAGCATGCCGGAATCCATCGGAAAGCCGCGCGCGGCGAAGTCCGAATAGGCGTCGCAGACGAGCGCTGCCACGACAACCAACAAAGCAGTTGCAAGCGCCGGGCGCATGAACGCTGTCTCCGTTGGAGAACGAGTTTGCATCGGATCCAGATCTATCCGAGCAAGCTAGGCGGGCTTGGCGAATTCGTCGCTAACCTATGATAAAAACCGGTTTCGACATTTGGCGGGGGGCGAGGAAGCGGGCCGCGTGTTCGTTGCGAAGACGACGTGACATCCGCTCAAGGCAAAGGCGACGCGGCGCATCGCGCTGGGCGCGATCAGAAAACCAGCCATACGACGCACGCCACCACCATGACCACCATTCCGGTCGCTGCCGTCGCGAAACATGCCCACTCGAAACTCGTCATTCTGCGATCTCTGCCGCCCAACTAGCGGCCGACTATGACCGGCGACCCACAGGCAGTCGTTAACGTGTGATAACAACAATCTGGAAATCGCAACGATCGACCGCGCGCGGAGCCTCATCTCGAAGGGCGCGAGCGGCGCTGGCGACGCCACGCTTACCGAGCGCCGCCGCGATCGAGGCCCACTCCTCGGCCAGGTTTATCCCGAGGCCTGCGGCGGTCCTTGCTGCGTCACGGACCGCAGGCGTGCGAGATTGGCCTGGACGGTCTCCAGGGCCGACCGGGTTTTCTTGAACTCCGCGCGAAGTTCCGCTCTCAGGGTCTGGCTGCGGGCCAACTGCTGCTCGCAGGCGGCGATGATTTGACGACCAAGGTAAACTGCTGGCGTCCCTGTCGGGCGCCGCGGTCGAAGGACCTCCGAGACCGGCACGTGCATCAGCATGTGCCCTTCACCGTCCATGATCTCAAATGCATCCTCGGCCGGATCCTGCCGCAGGCGCAGCTTTTCGAACGCAATCTCGAGCATCGCGTCATAGCCGTTCAGATAGGCGGCTTCGACCGAGGAAAATTCGACCCCGATCTCGTCCACGCTCACCTGGCCGCCCGAGCAGTAATTGAAAAAAGAACAGGGCCATTCAGGTGGCTCCACGGTCGGCGAATCGACTTCCGCCCAGGTACCGTGGATCAAATTCGGCCAGCTCGTAAAGGCCGCTTTTGTTCCTGATCGTCAGCTTCTGGTGACTGAGTTCGATCAAGCCCTGGCCTCGCAGAAGCTGCAGGGTCCGATTTACATGAACGGGCGAGAGCCCGAGAGTGTCACCGAGTTCGCGCTGGGTCAGAGGAAACTCGAAGCTGTCATCGGCGCTCGAGCCGCTGAATTGCAGGCGACAGGACACTTCGCATATGAAATGTGCCAGTCGAGCCTGAGCCTGGTGGCGCCCGAGCCCTACCATCCACTCCTGCTGGATCGCCGACTGTGCGGCCGCGTCCAGCCAGAGCGCGCGTGCGATCGCCGGATGACCGGTCAACAGGGTGTCGAGGTGACGCAGAGGAATTGACAGGCAGATCGCCGGTGTCAGGGCCGAGATCGAATTCCTGGCCTGTCGAAAGGGCAGGTCGGTCGCGTTCAGCGTATCACCGGCGACAAAAACCGCGACGATCTGCTGTCTGCCGTCCAGCAAGGTCCTGACCGCCCGCGCCATGCCGCTGCAGAGAATGACGAGGGAGGAGGTCTCCTCCTCCTGTTCGATCAGGAGTTCGCCCTTCTGAGCATGTCGTGGCGGCATCGCTCCGGTCAAAAGGGATCGTTCGTCGGCCGGCGCCAACTCCATCCGCGATGAGACTTTGGCGAAAAAAGCTGCGAGCTCGTAAGACACCGAGCGCCTCTCAGCGATCCATATTCGCGATTCAGCCTGAAAATCCAGCAGCCTCGCTTCCTCGAGCAGAAGTCGTTTTATTTTGCCCGTTTGCGAGGACGCCTGTTCGCGCCGTTCGGCAGCCAGCCGGCGTAGCTCCGCAGGCGATCTATTCTGGACGGACAGTTTTCGCAGCATCGATGGCAACCCCGCGACCGATTCCCCGAACGCGCCCATGGGCGAATGGTTCCATAGGGCGCCCGGGGCGGGTCAGGGGCGAAAAACCGATTTTTTTCAAAGGTTTCTTGACTCGCATCATCGCCCCAAGGGTGGCTTGGGCGGCAGGTCCCTCGAAGGCCAACCTGGAACGAGATTCGATACTGCAATGGATGGATCGGCCTTTCCCTTTCCCGTCGTCGGCATCGGCGCGTCCGCCGGAGGCATCGAAGCGCTGGATGGGTTTTTCCGCGGCCTGCCGGCCAACCCCGGCTTTGCGGTCGTCATCGTGACCCATCTGAGCCCGGAGCGCGACAGCTTCCTGCACGAGATCATCCGCCGGTTCACCACGATGCCGGTCACGACAATATCGAACGAACTCGAGCTCGAGCCGGACTGCATTTTCGTTTTGCCCAGCAACGCCGTCCTCACCGTCGAGAAAGGGCGGCTGATGGTTCGCAAGAACGCCGGTCATCGCGAGCGCAAGTCAATCGATATTTTCTTCAGCTCGCTTGCCATCGATGTCGGTGAAATGGCGGTCGGCATCGTGCTGTCGGGCGGTGATGGCGACGGCACTCTGGGGATCAAGGCCATCAAGGAACGGGGAGGGTTGACGTTCGCCCAGGTCAGGGACGGTTTCGGGCCGGGACACCCGGATATGCCGGCCAGCGCGATCGCGACCGGATTGGTGGACTTTGCCATTCCGGTCGAGCAGATGGGTCACAAGCTCATCGAGCTGACCCAAGGCAACAAGCTGCTCGATGGCCTGATTGAGGAGTCCGACGACGAACAAGGCATCCATCGCGTGATGCCGGAGATCTACGCCATCCTGCGTAACCAGATCAGACACGATTTCAGCGGCTACAAGACCCGGACATTCGTGCGCCGGGTCCTGCGCCGCATGAACGTGTCGCGGGCGCAAGTCTTTGCCACCGATATCGACGAGCGCGCGCTGGCTGTCGCGCGCGCCGCCCGCTATCCGGAGGCGATGCTGGACAACGTTTCGCCCGAACGACGCAAGCGGTTTTTCGTTCTGGACGGGGCCAGCTATCTGCTCTCGAAGGACGTGCGCGAGCTCTGCATCTTTTCACCGCACAGTGTCGCTGCCCTGGACGCGCTGTCCTCCCGGCTCGGGGCGCTCGGCCGTGTCCAGGGATCTCGTCAGCAGTTCGCAAAGCGATAAAGTCGATCTCGGTGATCTCATCCGCTTCGAACTCGATGCCGTCGGAACGCTGGACGGCGGCAGGGTGCGTCTGCAAGGTCCGCCGGTCGCCCTCAGGTTCGAACACGTTCAAACGCTTGGTCTGGCGTTGCACGAGCTGACGACGAACGCCCTGAAACACGGCGCGCTCAAGCATCCTGCCGGCGCTCTCGTGGTTTCATGGGACGTCCCATCCAATCCCGCTCACAGCCAGCCTTGCACTTGGATTGGCGAGAGTCGGGTGTGCCCTTGTCGACGACTCCGGATCGAAAGGGTTTCGGTCGAGAGC
>NZ_JBAURI010001092.1:0-9539 GCF_049581145.1 Bradyrhizobium sp. | reverse complement strand
GCGACCGATAATGACGACCAGGAAAAAACTGCCAGCCCACGAAAAAGGCTCCGGCAACATTTTCGCGGACCTCGGTCTGCCTAACGCCGAGGAGCACCAGCTCAAGGCTGCACTGGTGGTGCAGCTCAAACGGTTGATCGCCGAACGGGAGTTGACCCAGACGGCAGCCGCCAAGCTGATCGAAATGAAGCAACCGGACCTTTCAAAGCTGCTCAGGGGCGACTTTCGGCTGGTTTCGGTCGAGAAACTGATGCGGATGCTGACGGCGTTCAATCAGGATGTGGAAATCACGCTAAAGCCTCATCGGAAGCGGGGCGAGGCCGGACGGATCACATTGATTTCGGCGGCGACATGATACGTGGGGAGCCAAGCGCCCCCTACTTTGCTGTCCGCTCCGTGACGCACAGAACAGCCTCGGGGCGTCATCTTCTATTTGACCGCCCGCAATGATAGATGCCGATCATGTTGCGACACGCCAAACCCTACGGCGCGAGATTCTGTCGCGCCGAGGGCTTGCGTTCGACCGGGTGGATGTCGACCGCGCGCAGGCGGCCGAGCCGCAGCACGTCCATCGACAGCGTCCGGCCGATCCGGTCGCGATCGAGCACCCGGATCAGATCGTCGACGCCGTTGATGTCGACGCCGTCGAGCTTGATCGCCACGTCGCCCGGCAATAGCCCGGCCTGCGCCGCCGGTCCGTCGGGTTCGATCTGCGCGAGCAGCGCGCCCATCTTGTTCTCGACACCGGCCACCACCGCATGCCGGCGCGGGATCGGCGCGGTCTGGCCGGAGACGCCGATATAGGCCCGCCGGACATAGCCGTGACGAATGATCTCCGCCAGCACGAACTGCGCGGTGTTACTGGCGACCGCAAAGCAGATGCCCTGCGCGCCGTTGATGATCGCGGTGTTGATGCCGATCACCTCGGCGGCCGACGACACCAGCGGGCCGCCGGAATTACCGGGATTGAGCGCGGCATCGGTCTGGATCACGTCCTCGATGGTGCGGCCCGAGACCGAGCGGATCGAGCGTCCGAGCGCCGATACCACGCCGGCGGTGACCGTCGATTCGAAACCGAGCGGATTGCCGATCGCGACCACGAGCTGGCCGCGGCGCAGATGCCTGGAATTGCCGAGCGAGGCATAGCGCAGGTCGCGCGCACCATCGGCGCGCAGCAGCGCCAGGTCGGTGTCGGGATCGACCCCGAGCACGCGGGCATCGGTGACGACGCCTTCGAGATCGCGCAGCCGGATCTCCTTCGCGGCGCCGACGACATGGCTGTTGGTCAGGACCAGCCCGTCCGGTGAGATCACGATGCCGGAGCCGAGCCCGCCGCGTTCGCGGCCGCTGCGCTGCTTCGGCCCGGTCTCGACTCGCACCACGGCCGGACCGACCCGCTCGGTCACACCGATCACGGCATTGGAATAGGCGTCGAGCAGCGCCTGGTCGCTGAGTTGATTGTGTTCGTTTGCGTCAGTTTCGTTCGCCGCCGGCAGCTCGGCAGCGGCGACATCGGAGGTGAAATCCAACATGGCCAATTTTCCTTTGGCCGGTCAGATGGGTAGCGCACCCTGCTGACGCAAGGGCTGGGGGTGTAGGGCTACGAGCCCGTCAGCGGCGCGTCCGGATAGGGCGGCTTTGGCGCCGCCGGTGACGGCGACATCGGGCCGGTGTAATTGGCGCGCAGGCTGCGGTCGCAAATCACATACCCCCAGTTGACGATCTGCTTGGAGATGGTCTCGCCGAGATCGCTGAGCCGGGTGCCGACGCGGGCGAGCTGATGGGCCAGATCGGGATCGCAGGGCAACGCGTTCGGCGGATTCAGTTTTCGCGGGTCGGTGTCGATGCCCCAATAGGCGCCCATGCGCGCGTCGCCGGTCAGTTGCGTCTCGTCCTTGGCCTTGTTGCCCGCGATGAAGCGCGCGATCAAGTCGCGACGCCGCAGCGCGCGCACCTGGTTGTCGGTGACGTCGAGGATCCGGCGCAGCTGGCTGATCCAGTCGGTCTGGATCGACGACATGCGAGCGAACGGCGCGCCGCCGTCGCTGACGAAGTTGGTGAGCTGGCCTTTGACGATCGGCTCGACGCCATGATTGTCGTAGACGCCGCCGTCGCAGAGCATGACCCGGGAACAGAAGCCCGCGATCTCGCCCGGCGCGAGGATCGGCCCTTCCGGCCAGTTGGCAAAGCTTCCTGCCGGCGGCTGCAGCAGGAATGGCGAGAAGATCGGAGGAAAGGCCGATGAGGCGCTTACGGCATGCGACACCGGTGTCGCTGGTCTGTCGAGCCGGCCAATGACGTAGTCTCCGGCATAGGGCTTGGAGAACCGCCAGAGCACGCCGGTCTGCAGGTTGGTCGCGCAAAAGATGAACATCGGGCTGTCCGGCAGGTCCTGCAGCGTCTTCGCGCCGAAAAGATATTTCTCGTAGCTCTTCGCCACTTCGCCGGATGCCGTCTCCCACGGCAACGCGCCGGTCAGCGCGTCGACGACGTCGATCTTCTGCCGTGAAAAGCTATAAATGGGATCGACGACGATGCTCTGGAAGTTCGCGAACACGCCATCGGCATTGGCCCCGCTCAGCGCGCTCCAGGACAGCGCGAGCTGTCCCGCGATAATCGATCCGCCGGAAACGCTGGAGATGCGCTTGGCCTGGGAGAGCAGGCCGAGTTCGTTCATGCGCGCGAGCGCGCCGGCATGAAACAGCATGGCCCGAAATCCGCCCCCCGACAGCGCGATGCCGATCCCCCGCTGCGGCATCTCGTCATCCCATTTGAAGCTCGCGGCGTCCTGAGCGATCCTGACGGCTGAATCCGGGTGCGCGTCGTCGAGCATGACGGCTCTCCATCAAAATGAATTTCACAAAAATTCCTGCATGCAACCAGAGCTTGTCAACGCGCGCGCGTCAAGTCACGTCTTGCATCCTCATGCGTTTGCGCCCGAGGCCTTCGCGCGGGGGCGTGCGCGCGCAAAAGCGCGGCGCTCGCCAAGAACTTCCGCGCGTCACGCCAAAATATCTCGCTTGGCAGATGATGGGACCGAGCCGCTCGGCTCGGGCCAACCACGCTTGCCATCTGGCGTTCGCCCCCCAGCCGGATCTCGAACCTTCGGCCGCCGCTTCCTTACAGACGGATGCCGAGCACAACCGCTCACGGCTTGCTGTGCCGTACCGGCGCGCGCGCCTTCACCGGGTCCAGCAGCGACCAGTCGCCCTGCTCCAGCGGATAGCCCTTAGGAAATGGCGCGCGAAGCTCCAGGCCCAGCGAACGCAGCACGCGATCGTCGCGATAATAGCATTGCAGGACGACGCGGGTCAGCGTCGCCGCGGCAGCGCCTCCGGCTGAGCGGAATTCTGCGACAACCCTCTCGCGCTCGGTCGCATCGAGCGCGGCAAGCGGCCTGCCGGCAAGGCGCGCCAGGTGATCGAGCGCCGCGCGCACCTGCGCGGCATCGCGGCCGAGCGTCATGATGATATCGGCCTGAATCGCGGCGTCGTCCGCGCCGGGCACGTCGTACTCGGCGCTGGCCGGGATCATCATCGCCGCGATCGCGCGGAGATCATCGCGCTGGGCCGGGGTGAGAGCGTCTGTCATCACGTCCTCAATCGAAGAGATCGGCGAGGCGCTGCTTCATCTGATCGGCGATGTAGAGCGCGATGGCCTGGATGGTGGAGGTCGGGTTCACCCCACCCGAGGTGACGAAGACGCTGCCGTCGACGATGAACAGGTTTTTCACGTCATGCGACCGGCCCCATTCGTTGACCACGGAGCGCGCCGGATCGGTGCCCATCCGCGCGGTGCCGAGCAGGTGCCAGCCGCCCCAGGGGATCGGCGAATTGACGCAAATGTCGGTGGCGCCGGCGGCTTCGAGAATCTCCCGACCCCGCGCCAGCCCATGCGCCATCATCCTGGCGCTGTTGTCGCTGATCGTGTAGTCGATCTTCGGCGCCGGAATGCCGTGGGCATCTTTCAGCACGGGATCCAGCGTCACGCGGTTGTGCTGCTCCGGCAAATCCTCGCAGATCGCGGAGACATGCAGCCTGTGGCCATTCAGCTTGCGGAACACGCGATGATGATCCGCGCCCCAGGGCAGGATGCCCTTCTGCTCGCTTGCGACCGCCTCGAACACCGGCCCGGCGCCGCGACCGAACTGAATGCCGTAACCGCGGACGAAACCGCGCGAGCGGTCGGTGTGATAGAACTCCTTGCTCCAGAGGCAGGTCGGCGGTGCGCGATTGGAGTCGGTCGGCTCCTTCACGAAGCCGTAGATCTGCGCATAGGGATGGAACATCAGGTTCTTGCCGACCAGGCCCGACGAATTGGCGAGCCCGTTTGGAAAACGGCCGCTGGCGGAATTGAGCAGGATGCGCGGCGTGCCGACACCGTTGCAGGCGAGGATCACGACCTCCGCGGGCTGGAACTGCTCGACATTGTTCTCGTCGTAATAGATGACGCCGGACGCCATGCCCTGCTCGTTGGTCGTGATCTCGCGCACGCGGCAGTGCGTCTTGAGTTCGACGCCGGCCCGGATCGCGTGCGGCCAATAGGTGATGTCGGTCGATGCCTTGGCGCCTTGCGCGCAGGCCGGCGTGCAATGGCCGAGATTGATGCAGCGCGCCCGGCCCTCGTAATCCGTCGTTGCGACCGTGGTGTCCGACGGCCACCAGTGCCAGCCGAGCCTGTTCATGGTCTTGGCAATCAAGGCTCCGGAGAGTCCGAGCGGCTGCGGCGGCATCGGCGGATGGGTCAGCGGCGACAGCGGATCGCCCGACAGGCCCGACACGCCCATCATGCGGTCGTTCTCCTCGAAGAACGGCACCAGCGTGTCGTAGTCGATCGGCCAGTCATCGGCCACGCCGTCAAGGGTCCGGACGCGGAAATCGGACGGATGCAGCCGCGGCCAATGCGCGGTGTACATGATGGTCGAGCCGCCGACGCCGTTGAAGTTCACCACCTTGATCGGCGAGCTGTCGTCGTTGATCGGATAGTCCTCGGGGCGCCTTCGGACATTCGGGCTGGTCGACCAGTCGCCATAGAACCGCGCCTCCCAGTCGCGCCCGGTGCTGGGATATTCGGACGGCCTGGTCCAGCCGCCCTGATCGAGGCAGAGGATGTGCATCCTGGTGTCGGCGAGCGACCAGGCGACCGCGGCGCCGGAGGCGCCGGCGCCGATGATCAGGACGTCCACAGGATCGTTCATTGGGGATCGTTCATTTCAGGGTATTCCACTCGGCACCGCTTGAGAGGCGGTCGGCCTCACACCCGGACCATGAGCGGGCCGGACCAATTCAACGATAGGATCAGATCGGGCCGCTCGTAAAGCCACACCGCGTGCGAGGCATCCATCCGGGGCGCGCGCAAAAACTCCGGTTCTAAAGAACCATTGGTTTCAAGCCGATCGGTTCTGTGACATCCGGAATGTGCTAGGATGATCCCATTCCGCCCATCACACCGGTTCAAGAGCACGCATGCGCTTCCGACGCCTGTTTTTTTCGATTTGCAGCTTCTCCGCGTTTTGCCTCCCCTTTTCGGCGAGCCAGGCCGGCGCCGCCGGCGTCATCGTCCGCAGCGGCGACACCATCCAGCTTGGGACTACCACCTACCGGCTCGACGGCATCGACGCCCCCGAGGTCGACCAGCTCTGCATCGACGACCACGCCGATCCCTGGAGCTGCGGCACCGACGTACGCGACCAACTGACCAGGCTGATCGGCGGGCGCGAGGTCCATTGCGAGGATCTCGGTCCCGACCCGGTCTTCAAGAAGTGGCATGTTGGCATCTGCACGGTCGAGGGCGACACCGCGAGCCTGAACCAGTCGCTGGTGCGCCTCGGCTTTGCCATCCCTTTCGAACCCGCAGTCAAAATGCACCTCAAGGACGACGCCAGCGCCGCGAAGGCCAGCACGCGCGGCATCTGGAAGGGCTGCTTCGTCGCGCCGCAGGAATTCCGCGCCGGCAAGAAGGACGGCGCCCTGCTCGGCGCGTCCTGCCGATCGGACCGCGACCCCGAGATCCGCGCCGTGCTGTTCCCGGACGATCCCGCCATGCCGCCCGCCTGCAGCATCAAGGGCAAGTTCGCGGTGCGGGCACGCGTTACCGGTCATGTCGGCATCTATCATCTGCAGGGCTGCATCGGCTATCCCCCGCTGACCAGGCCGGATCGCTGGTTCTGTTCCGAGGACGACGCCCAGGCCGCGGGCTTCCGCCGCGCCTTCAATTGCCGGCCCGACACGGCGGCGAAATAGCCGCGGCTGGAATTCATAGTCCCAGCCGATCCAGGCGCAGGGGCCGCGGCCCATCACCTCCTCGAGTTCGCGGCCTGTCAGAACGTCATGCATTGACGGTAGCTGCACGGCATCCGGCTCTGCGAGCAGAGATGCACCGGCGTCGATGATCTTCACGACGCCGCTTCCGGTGTTTCTCGTTGTGCAGACGATCATGCCCGAGCGGCCGCCGGGGAGCAAATGCGCGCCACGGCGTTATGCCACGGCGCGGAAAGATCGTGCGGGTCAACAACCGCCTTCTCTCTCCGCACGACCGGCGCTATCGTCGGTCCCATAACAAGGAAGAACAGGATGCAGGGAGTGGAGGATGATGCCGGCCTGGCCGGCAAGGTCGCGTTGATCTCCGGTGGCGGCGCGGCCGGCGAAGGCATCGGCAATGGCCGCGCCGCGGCCATCCTGTTGGCCCGCGCCGGCACCAAAGTGCTGGTAGCCGACCGAGACCTCATCGCGGCCGAACGCACGGTGGAGATGATCCGGGCGGAGGGCGGCGTCGCGGCCGCGTTTGGCGGCGACGTCACCAATGAGACCGATTGCAAGCGGTTGGTCGAGGCCGCGCTCGACCGCTTCGACCGGCTCGATCTGCTCGACAACAATGTCGGCATCGGCAGTCGCGGCAGCGTGGTCGAGGAAAAGGCCGAGCAGTACCGGCGGGTGATGCAGGTCAATGTCGAGAGCATGTTCCTGCTGTCGAAATACGCGATCCCGGCCATGATCAAGACCGCCCGGGGCGGCGCGATCGTCAACATCTCCTCGATCTCGGCGCTGCGCCCGCGCGGGCTCACCACCTATTCGACCTCGAAGGCCGCGGTGATCGGCCTGACCCGCGCCATGGCGGTCGATCACGGCCGCGACAACATCCGCGTCAACTGCATCTGTCCGGGACCGATGTACACGCCGATGGTCTACGCCCGCGGCATGAGCGAGGCCGCGCGCGCCCGGCGCGCCAGGGCCTCGGTACTGAAGCTGGAAGGCACCGGCTGGGACGTCGGCCAGGCCGCGCGATTCCTGCTCAGCGATCACGCCCGCTACATCACCGGCCAGGTGCTGGTGGTCGATGGCGGCGTCACGCTGCAGGCTCCGGAACGCGAATCGCAAGACCAGTGACAACGACACTGATCCCAAAAAGAAGGAAGAAAAACCATGGCCCGCCTGCCCTATCTCGAGGCCGACCAGGTCGCGCCCGAATATCGCGACATGCTCAAGCGCAACACCAATCTGCACAAGCTTTTGGTCAACTCGCCGGAGATGGCCCGCGCCTTCTCCGGTCTCGGCGGCTACATCCGGCATCGCAGCAAGCTCGATTCCCGCCTGCGCGAACTCGCCATCCTCCAGGTCGGCTGGCTGGAAA
Organism: Bradyrhizobium sp.; assembly: GCF_049581145.1. Taxonomy (GTDB): domain Bacteria; phylum Pseudomonadota; class Alphaproteobacteria; order Rhizobiales; family Xanthobacteraceae; genus Bradyrhizobium. The sequence goes on along the minus strand of NZ_JBAURI010001092.1, from coordinate 1,910 downwards.
AATCCGAATATGAGTTCACCCATCACGTCAAGATCGGCAAGGAGTTCGGCGTCACCGACGACGACATTTCGGGCCTGATGGCAGAAACGGAAGGCAAGCCGTCGAAGCTCGAGCCGCTGGCAAAGGCCGTGCTGCGCGGCGCGCGCGAAATGGTGCGGGAGCTCGCGATGTCGGATCGGACCTTCGACGAAATCAAGCAACAACTGTCCGACGAGCACATGGTCGATCTGGTGCTCACCATCGCCTTCTACTGCGGCGTGGTGCGCGTGCTGGCGACCATGAAGATGGACAACGAACCCACTTACAAAGAGGTACTCGCGCAGTACCCGATGGCGGGAGTGAACTGACATGCGCCTCAGGGATCGCATCGCCATCGTGGTCGGCGCCGGCCAGAGCCCCGGCGAAGGCATCGGCAATGGCCGCGCCACCGCGCTGACCTTTGCGCGCGAGGGCGCCAAGGTGCTGTGCGTGGATCATCACCTGGACTCCGCCCAGGAGACCCTCGACATGATCGCGGCCAAAGGCGGCACCGCGGCGGCATGCAAGGCCGACGTCACCAGCGACGCCGACCTCAAGGCGACGGTTGCCGACGCGATGCGGCGCTGGGGCCGCATCGACATCCTGCACAACAATGTCGGCGTCAGCCTTGCGGGCGGCGATGCCGAGCTGCTCGCGATCACGGAAGCGGCCTTCGACCGCTGCGTCGCGATCAACCTGAAGAGCTGTATCCTCGCCGCCAAGCACGTGATCCCGATCATGCGGCAGCAGAACAGCGGCGCCATCATCAATATTTCCTCGATGGCCGCGATCACGACCTATCCTTACGTCGCCTAAAGGCGACCAAGGCGGCGATGATCGCCTTCACCGAACAGCTCGCCTATCAGAACGCCGACTACGGCATCCGCGCCAACGTCATCCTGCCGGGGCTGATGAACACGCCGATGGCGGTCGACACCCGCGCCCGCGAATTCGGCAAAACCCGCGCCGAAATCGAGGCCGAGCGCGACAGCAAGGTGCCGCTGCGCCGCAAAATGGGGACCGGCTGGGACGTCGCCAATGCCGCGCTGTTTCTGGCCTCTGACGAAGCAAGCTTCATCACCGGCGTGACCTTGCCGGTGGATGGCGGATCGAGCGTGCGAAGGGGATAGCGGCCTCGTCGGATGGCCGGAGCGCAGCGATGGCCATCAATCGCAACAAGCTCGCCAATTCATGGAGTTCGCGGGGGCTCAAAGCACGCGTAGCCCGATGAGGCAACGACATCCGGGGTGGGCGGCGAAGCGATCCGTCGCCCTGTTCACGAAAGTGTCACCGGACCCGACGCTGCGAGCGGGCTCGACCAAGCTTAAATTTTAGAAACCTTTTGCAGGCGACGTGGTTGGAACCTCGGCTGGGAAAAGGAGGTTTCCGTGCGTACTCGCCTCATCCACCTCATCAATCCAAAAACCGATTCCCTGACTACCCGCCCCATTTACTTCAACCGGGCATTGTATTCGCCTCTGGCCGGGCTGCTGGCCGTGGCCGCCTGTATTCCGAAAGACCAATACGAGGTGGTGCTCACCGACGAGAACATCGAGACCATCGATTTCGACCTCAAGGCAGACCTGGTGGGCATTTCCGCGATGACGAGCTACGTCAACCGCGGCTATGAGATCGCCGACCGGTTCCGCGCCAAGAATGTGCCGGTGGTGATGGGCGGTGTCCACCCGAGCTTCATGCCGCAGGAAGCCCTGCAGCATTGCGATGCGGTGGTGATCGGCGAGGTCGAGCTCGTGATCGACAGGCTGCTCGACGACCTCAGGCACGGCAATATGCGCGGCAGCTATAAGTCGGACAAATTGCACCCGATGGTCGGGATGCCGATGCCGCGTTACGACCTGCTCAAGAAACATCGTTACATCAACAAGACCTTC
>NZ_JBAURI010001091.1:0-7757 GCF_049581145.1 Bradyrhizobium sp. | reverse complement strand
AGCGAGAGCCGGGGGTGCAAGCGCAAGCGTCGCGCTGAGCGCGCCAGCAATGAGGCAACTCAAGAGCTTATTGTTCATCGCAAATCCTCCAGGATCCGATTGCCGCGACGGATGCCGCCGCATCAAGAAGACGACCCAGGAGACCCGCATCATCCCGCGATTTCAAATGACTAATGCGACAGTTTCTGACACCTGAGTTAGCTTTGCCGCAGCGGCGCCATCGATCGTCTTGATTTCGCGCGAGCCAAGTCGCAAACCGCCTTATCTCGCGCGCGCATCGGGACGTATCCTTGGTTATGCTGCTTCGAACAGGATGAGCCATTCAGCGAGCGGGCCGCCTGTCGCGCCATCTGCCGCGTTGACCGCGCCGGCAAACCGCCGCAACATGCGGGCGTTTGGCCCGCATGGCGCAGCCCAAGGTAAAGTTCAAGGCACAGTCTATGACCGGACTATCGCATCGCCAGACAGAGATTCTCAACATCGCCCGTGCCTCCGGACGGGTGACTGTAGAGGACCTGTCGCGGCGCTTCGAGGTGTCGGCGCAGACCATCCGCAAGGATCTTAACGATCTCTGCGAGCAGCGTTCGTTGACGCGCATTCACGGCGGAGCCATCATCGCCTCCGGCGTGGAAAACCTCGCCTATGAGGCGCGTCGCTTCGTCGCCGCCGAGGAGAAGAAGGCGATCGGCGCGGCAGCCGCGGCGCGGATTCCGAACGGCTGCTCGCTGTTCATCAACATCGGCACCACCACCGAGGAGGTCGCGAGCGCGCTGACCTCGCACGAGGACCTGCTTGTCATCACCAATAACCTCAACGTCGCGATGTTGCTGTATCGCCATCCCCGCATCGAGGTGATCGTGGCGGGCGGCGCGGTGCGCCGCGCCGACGGCGCCGTGGTCGGCTCGACCGCGACACAGCTGATCAGCCAGTTCAAGGTCGACTATGCCATCATCGGCGCGTCGGCGATCGATGAGGAGGGCGCGCTGCTCGACTTCGACTACCGCGAGGTGCAGGCGGCGCAGGCGATCATCGCCAACGCGCGTAGCGTGATGCTGGTCGCTGACGCCACAAAACTTCGCCGCAGCGCCCCGGTCCGTATCGCTCAGATCAGCCAGATCCAGACTTTTGTGACGGATGCGGCGCTGCCGGCGGGGTTGGCAAACATCTGCCATAGCCGCGGTATCGAGGTGATAGTGGCGACGTCGAAGGTGGCGGGCGAGATCGACGAGGCGGACACCGAAACGGCGCCGATTGCGCTACGCCGCGTGTAGCCTTCGCGCTCCAGACGTCATCGCCCGACTTGTTCGGGCGATCCAGCAGCCCCCGGCGGGAGTCGTGGGAACGTCGGGCGCCACGGGTTACTGGATGCCCCGCTTGTGAGCGGGGCATGACGGCAGGGGGCAATTGCGCGACAGGTCCTTGGCGCGTCTGCGTCCCTCTCGATCGTCAAAGTCGGAGCCCCAGCCGCGACATCCGTCGCCATTTCCACTTGCTTTCGTTTCGCGTTGTGTTTTATTCCAAACCGAAAGCGAAATCGCCGAAATGAAGGCGATCCGTCGGGGGAAGCGTCGTTTGGATCGGATTTTCGACCTCGCGATCATTGGGGGCGGCGTCAATGGCTGCGGCATCGCGCGCGATGCGGCGGGACGCGGCAATACGGTTTTCCTTTGTGAAATGAACGATCTGGCGAGCGGGACGTCGTCCTGGTCGACCAAGCTCGTGCATGGCGGGCTGCGCTATCTGGAATATTATGAGTTCCGCCTGGTGCGCGAAGCGTTGATTGAGCGCGAAATCCTCTGGCAGATCGCGCCCCACATCATCTGTCCCCTGCGATTCGTGCTGCCGCATCACGCCGGCCTGCGTCCGGCCTGGCTGTTGCGGCTCGGGCTGTTCCTGTACGATCATATCGGCGGCCGGCATCTTTTGCCGCCGACCCGCTCGGTCGATCTGGCGAACGACGCGGTCGGCAGGCCGCTGATTGCCAAGCGCTACAGCAAGGGCTTTGAATACTCGGACTGCTTCGTCGACGATGCGCGCCTGGTGGTGCTGAACGCGCGCGACGCGGCCGATCGTGGCGCCGAGATCCGCACCCGCACCCGCGCGATCGGTCTGCACCAGGCCGACGGTATCTGGCAATTGACGGTCGAGGACGCGATCAGCGGCGCGCGCGCGATGATTCGCGCCCGCGTCCTCGTCAATGCCGGCGGCCCCTGGGTCGAGAATGTGCTGGCGTCGGGCGCCGGCGTCAACGCGCGCGCCAAGGTGCGGCTGGTGCAGGGCTCGCACATCGTGGTACGCAAGCTCTACGAGCATGACCGCGCCTACATGTTCCAGAATTCGGACGGCCGCATCGTGTTCGCCATTCCCTATCAGGACGACTTCACCCTGATCGGCACCACCGATCGCGACTATCACGGCGATCCGTCGCAGGTGAAAGCGACGCCAGAGGAGATCAAGTATCTCTGCGATTCCGTCAGCGAATATCTCTCAAAGCCGGTGACGCCCGAGGAGGTGGTCTGGACCTACGCCGGCGTGCGCCCGCTCTATGACGATGGCGCCAGCGAAGCCAAGGCCGCGACCCGCGACTACGTGTTCGAGCTCGACAGTCCCGGCGGCGCGCCGCTGCTGTCGATCTACGGCGGCAAGATCACGACCTATCGGCGTCTCGCCGAAGAGGCACTGGAACGGCTGTCGCCCTATTTGCGCAGCGCCAAGGCGCGCGAAGGCTGGACCGGTAAGTCGCCGCTGCCCGGCGGCGATCTCGACGTCTCGGCGCTGCCGGCGCTGACCGCGGAATTGCAGCGCAACTATCCATTCCTGACCCAGGAGCATGCCAACAGGTTGGCGCATGCCTACGGCACCCGTGCCGCGCGGCTGCTTGGCAGCGCCAAATCGCTCGCCGATCTCGGTGTGTCCTTTGGCGCGACGCTGACGGCCGCCGAGGTGAAATATTTGATGGCGTCGGAATGGGCGCTGACCGCCGACGACATCGTCTGGCGCCGCTCCAAGCTTGGCTTGCGGATGCAGACGGACGACATCGCCGCGCTCGACACCTGGATCGCCGCCAACCGGGCGCCGCTGCAAAATCCCGTGCTGGAAGCGGGGGCGCGGTCATGAGTATCGCGCTGGAAAACGTCACGCGCACGGTCGATGGCGTTCCGACCATTCGCGACGTGTCGCTCAGGCTAGAGCCCGGCACGCTGTCTGTGCTGCTCGGTCCGACGCTGTCGGGCAAAACCTCGATCATGCGATTGCTCGCCGGCCTCGACAAGCCGACCAGCGGCCGCGTGCTGGTCGATGGCAAGGACGTGACCGGCATCGACGTCCGCAAGCGCTCGGTCGCGATGGTCTATCAGCAGTTCATCAATTATCCCTCGCTGACGGTCTATGAAAACATCGCTTCGCCCCTGCGCGTGCAGGGCAAGCCCAGGGCCGAGATCGAGCGGCGCGTCAACGAGGCAGCAAAGCTGTTGCGGCTGGAGCCGTATCTGACCCGCACCCCGGTGCAGCTCTCCGGCGGCCAGCAGCAGCGCACCGCCATCGCCCGCGCGCTGGTCAAGGGCGCCGACCTCGTGCTGCTCGACGAGCCGCTCGCCAATCTCGATTACAAGCTGCGCGAAGAGTTGCGCGCGGAACTGCCGCGCATCTTCGAGGCGTCGGGTGCGATCTTCGTCTATGCCACCACCGAACCCTCCGAAGCCCTGCTGCTGGGCGGCCGCAGCGTCTGCATGTGGGAGGGCGAGGTTCTGCAGGCCGGCGAGACCGCAAAGGTCTATCGCCATCCCGACACCATCCGGGTTGCGCAGGTGTTTTCTGATCCGCCGTTCAACCTGGTCTGCGCCGAGAAGCGCGGCGCGATGATTCAATATGCCGGCGGCGTCGTGGCGCCGGCAACCGGCCTCTATGCGGGGCTTGGGGATGGCGAGTATCGCGTCGGCTTTCGCGCCCATCAGTTGGAGCTCGTCAACGGGCAACCCGGTCGCCACGCCTTTCCTGCGACCGTGACGGTCACCGAGATCACCGGCTCGGAAAGTTTCGTGCACTTGGCGCGCGAGTCCGAAAATTGGGTCGCCGTTCTGCATGGCGTGCACGAGTACGAGCCCGGCGTGACGCTCGATGCCGTGCTCGATCCCGATAACGTCTTCGTATTCGAGAGCGCGACCGGCCGGCTGGTCGCCTCGCCAGGTCAGGCGTGAGGGAGATGTCGCATGGCACGCATTGACCTCGTCGAACTCGCACATTCCTACGCCGGCAATTCTGCCGATCCGGAAAGCTTTGCGCTGAAGCCGGTGACCATGACCTGGCGGCAGGGCGGCGCCTATGCGCTGCTCGGGCCGAGCGGCTGCGGCAAGACCACGCTGCTCAATCTCATTTCCGGCATCGTCACGCCGTCCCGCGGCAAGATCCTGTTCGACGGCGTCGACATCACGCCGTTGTCGACCCAGAAGCGCAACATCGCGCAGGTGTTCCAGTTTCCGGTGATCTACGACACCATGACGGTCGGCCAGAATCTCGCTTTTCCGCTGAAAAATCGCGGCGTGCCCAAGCCTGAAATCGACGCGCGGGTAGCCGAAATTGCCCGCCTGCTGGATCTGACGCCGGACTTGCAGCGCAAGGCGACGCGGTTGACCGCGGATGCCAAGCAGAAGATCTCGCTCGGACGAGGCCTGGTGCGCTCCGATGTCGCGGCCGTCCTGTTCGACGAACCGCTGACGGTGATCGATCCCGAACTGAAATGGCAATTGCGCTCAAAGCTCAAGGCGCTGCATCGCGATCTCGATCTGACCATGATCTATGTCACCCACGACCAGACCGAAGCCCTGACCTTCGCCGATACCGTCGTCGTCATGCATGACGGTCGTGTGGTGCAGAGCGGCACGCCGGCGGAGCTGTTCGAGAAGCCCGCGCACACCTTCGTCGGCTACTTCATCGGTTCGCCCGGCATGAACATCGTGCCCGCCGAGGTCAAGGGGCGCGAGGCGCGGATCGACGGCTACACCATCGCGCTCGAGCGCACCTATGACCGGCTGCCGGCTGGCGCCAGGATCGAGATCGGCGTGCGCCCCGAATTCGTCGAGATCGTGCCGTCCGCGCCCGGGCTGCTGTCCGCCAATATCGAGCGGATCGACGATCTAGGCCGCGTCCGCTTTGCGCGCCTGCGCGTCGGCGACGCCAAATTCGCGGCGCGCGTGCCGGCGGCGTTCTCGAACCCAGGCAGCCCGGCGGCACTGAAGTTCGATCCGGCGCACGTGCATGTTTATGCCGACAGCCGCCTGGTCGAGGGAGCGGCCTGATGAGAAAGACCATCAACAACCGCGCCTGGCTGCTGGTCGCGCCGGTAATGATCGTCGTGCTGTTCTCGGCCCTGCTGCCGATGATGACCGTCGTCAATTATTCGCTTCAGGACGCGATGGCGGAGAATCATTTCTTCTGGAACGGTGATGCGTGGTTCCGCGACCTGCTGGATCCGCACACTGAAATCGGCAGCCGCTTTTCGGGCGCTCTCGAACGAAATCTGATCTTCTCATTTGTCGTTCTCCTGATCGAGGTGCCGCTCGGTATCGCGCTGGCGCTCTGCCTGCCGCGGCGCGGTTGGGCGGTCGGGCCGAGTCTGGTGCTGATTGCGCTTCCCATGCTGATTCCGTGGAACGTCGTCGGAACCATGTGGCAGATTTTCGCGCGCGCCGACATTGGCCTGTTCGGCGCCGCACTGAACGGCCTGGGTCTGGATTACAACGATACCCAGAATCCGGTGTCGGCCTGGTTCACGATCCTGGTGATCGACGTTTGGCACTGGACGCCACTCGTCATCCTGCTGAGCTACGCCGGGTTGCGTGCGATTCCCGACGCGTTTTATCAGGCGGCAAGCATTGATGCTGCCAGCCGCTGGTCGGTCTTTCTCAACATCGAATTGCCGAAGCTGCAACGCGTGCTCGTTCTCGCGATTCTGCTGCGCTTCATGCAGAGCTTCATGATCTATACCGAGCCCTTCGTCGTGACCGGCGGTGGACCCGGCAACGCGACGACCTTCCTCTCGATCGACCTGGTCAAGATCGCGCTCGGACAGGTCGACCTCGGCAGTGCGGCCGCGATGTCGCTGGTCTACTACCTCATCACGATCACCCTGTGCTGGATCTTCTTCACGGCGATGACCCAGCTTGATCTGTGGAAGGAGGCCTAGGATGAATCGCGGCGTTCTCCCGAAAATCGGCCTTGCGGTCTATCTTCTCTGCCTGCTGCTGCCGATCTACTGGCTGATCAACATGAGCTTGCGGACCAATGAGGACATCATGTCGGGCCTTGTGGTCTGGCCGCGGCATCCCTCGCTGGCCAAGTACTTCTTCATTCTTCACGATCCGACCTGGGTGCACGGGTTCCTGGTGTCGCTGACCTACGTTGCCATCAACACCGTGATCTCCGTGACGGTGGCGCTGCCGGCGGCCTATGCTTTCAGCCGCTATCGCTTCATCGGCGACAAGCACCTGTTCTTCTGGCTGCTCACCAACCTGATGGCGCCCACGGCCGTGTTTGCGATGCCGTTCTTCAATCTCTACTACGCCGTCGGCCTGTTCGACACGGTGTGGGCCGTGGCACTCGCGCATTGCCTGTTCAACGTGCCGCTCGCGGTCTGGATTCTCGAAGGGTTCATCAGCGGCGTGCCGCGCGAAATCGACGAGACCGCAGCGATCGACGGTTATTCGTTCCCTCGTTTCTTCGTGCGCATCTTCCTGCCGCTGATCGCCAATGGCGTCGGCGTCACGGCCTTCTTCTGCTTCATGTTCTCGTGGGTCGAGCAGCTGCTCGCCACCACGCTGACCGCGACGAATGCGCTGCCGTTCGCCGCGGTGATGTCACGCACCTATTCGGCCTCCGGGATGGACTGGTCGCTGCTCGCCGCCGCAGGCGTGCTGACCATGATTCCCGGCGCCCTCGTCATCTGGTTCGTCCGTAACCACATCGCCAAGGGCTTCGCCCTGGGCCGCGTTTAGGAGGCAGACATGTCGTTCGCGTGGATGGCCTGGACGCCGCAGACCGCGATCTTCTTTGCCCTCATCGCGCTGGCGCTCGTCATTCTGACCCTGCTTGCGATTTACCGGCCGGAGACGCCGCGCAAGGGCATTCTCGGGTTTCCGACCACGCGCGGCGACCGCTTCTTCGTCTCGCTGCTCGGCTCCGCATTCATTTTCATCCTGTGGATCCGCCTCGGCGGCGGCGAGCTTTGGTACGCGCTCGCGATCTGTATTCCGTTCGCCGTCGCGATGTTTCGTTTTGCGTGACTACAACTGCCCCGCGCGTTGTGTGCGGGGTTAAAAAAGGAGGGAAGGAAATATGGATATCAAGCGTCGTGACGTTCTCAAGGGGGTCGGCACAATCGCGGCAGCGGCCGCGGTCGGAGCGCCAGCGTTGCTCACGCCAACCGTGAGCTATGCGCAACAGGTCGATGCCGCCAAGACGTGGATCGATAACGAGTTTCAACCGTCGACGCTGAGCAAGGATCAGCAGATGGCCGAGATGGAATGGTTCATCAAGGCGGCGCAACCCTTCAAGGGCATGCAGGTCAGCACCGCTTCAGAAATTCTCGGCATTCACGAGTACGAGTCGAAGACGCTGACCAAGGCTTTCGCCGAGATCACCGGCATTCAAGTCAACCACGAGATGATGGATGAAGGCCTGATCGTCGACAAGATCTCGACGGAGATTCAATCCGGCAAGCCTATCTACGACTTCTGGATGAACGATTCGGACTTCATCGGCAC
>NZ_JBAURI010001090.1:0-3192 GCF_049581145.1 Bradyrhizobium sp. | reverse complement strand
AGTCGGCCGTGCAAAAGCCGCCGGGCACCATCAAGGAGCTGCCGATCACGCCCGATCGGCTGCGGGCCTTCATGGCGGAGTGACGATGGACGAGCGATCAGTCGCGGTCGAGGTTGAACCAGAGCGTGCGCACCTTGATGCGGCCGTGGTTCCAGATCTTGTGCTTGCGGCGCGAACTGTAGGCGATGAGGTCGCCTTGCCGCAGCACATGCCTGGTGCCGTCGACTTCGACCGTGAGTTCGCCCTGCAGCACGAAGCCATATTCAAAGCCTTCATGGGTGATGGGATGTTCCGCACTGCCGGTGTGCGGCGCGTATTCGTTGACGGCGACGGAGACGCCGCGGGCGCGGTCTTCGCGCATCAGCCGCCGGACCACATGTTGCGCGGTTTCCACCACGCGCCCCTCCGAGGCGCGCACCACGATCTTCTCCTCGCTATCGGGACCGTTGACCAAAAGGTCCGACATCGTGACGCCGAGTGCGTTCGCAATCACGATCAGCGAGCCGATCGACGGCGACGCTCGCCCGCGCTCGACCAGGCTGAGCATCGAGGTGCTGAGCCCGGATACATCGGCAAGTTCCTGCAAAGTCAGCCCGCGCGTCTGCCGCAATTCGCGGATCCGCGAGCCCATGGCGGCGAGGGTGTTCGCCGTGGTCTCGGCGATTTCCCCGGACACTTGTGGCAACGGCTCGATAGCCGCCTCGGTCTCGGATTCGCTCATCTTTTTGACGCTCCTCGCGCCGTTTGCCGTCCCCGCAAAGAAGACGTTGCATGCCGGGCTACTTTGATTATACTAAAATAACTTCATCGATATTCAAAAAGCAGGCGGCGATGGCCGGTGTCCCATTATCCCAAGTCCGCGTCATCGACAGCGCCGTCGACGCTCCAGAAATACCGATCGTTCGCGGCGAGGGCAACGCGAAGGTTGTGCTGTCACCGCACAACGGCGCGAGCTTCCGCAGTTTTCAACTGGTCTCGCTGCAGCAGAACGCGTGCACGATCGACCTCAGCCATGGCTCGGATTGCGTCTATTACGTGATCGAGGGCGAAGGCGCGATCGTCGGAACGGAGGCCGGTTCGCGTTTCGACCTCGCCGAAGGCAACATGGTCCATATCGACGCCGGCGATGGTTATCGCATCGAGGCGGGTGATGGCGGAATCAAGGTCATCGGCGGGCCTTGCCCGCCGGATCCGGCGCTCTACGCAAATCTCACGTCAAGGGAGGGTTGATCGCATGGCCATTCGCGTGTTTCACCGCGACCATCCTTCGCTGCGGTTGCCGCTGATCTCGAAGGATGCGCGCTTCGTGATCTGGCCCGGGGTCGGCGCATGGGATGCGAACCTGAATTACGTGAGGCTCGAGCCCGGCGAGGCCAATGTCCCGCATATTCATGTCCAGTCGGAGGACACGATCTTCATCCTCGAAGGCGAGGGGACGATCCACGACTACACCAACGACATCGCGCTGCCCTTCCACGCCGGGTGTGTCGTCCATGTTCCGGTCGGCATCAAGCATGCCGTCAAGGCGGATCGCGGCAGCAATATCGTCAGTGTCGGCGGCCCCAGCCCCGCCGACGTGCCGTTGTTGAAGGCGGCCGGGGCACTGCCCGCCGATGCCGCGCCGCCTGCGGCTGCGACATAGCCAGCGGCGAGCCTTGTTGTGAAGCTGCATCAGGAATTCGTCATCGCCCGGCCGCTCGACGAGGTCTGGAGCTTCCTGCACGACATACCAAAGGTTGCCGGTTGCTTGCCGGGCGCGGACTACATCGGTCCGACGCAGGACGGCCGGCATGCGGGCAAAGTCTCGGCAAAGGTCGGCCCGTTCCAGGCCAGCTTCGAGGGCGAGGCGCAGGTTCGCTATGACGAGACCAACAAGCTGGTCTCGCTCGAGGGCAAAGGCATCGACCGCAAGGGGGCGAGTCGCGGCAAGATGACGATGGATTGCGCCTTGAGGGCCGATGGCGAGCGGACGGCGTTGGTGGTCGATTCCGATGTCCAGCTATCCGGCACCATCGCCCAGTTCGGCCGCACCGGTCTCATCACCGAGATCGCCAATGCGCTGGTCGCCAATTTTGTCGCCAATGCGGAAGCCTCGTTTGGCTCCAATCGGCCGCAGGCGAGCTCAGCTGCGCCCGAGGCGGCGCGATCCGAGGGCATCACCGCGCCGACCGCGCGTCCGATCGGCGGGCTTGCGCTGCTGCTGACGGCGTTGCGGGGACTCTTCAAATCCTGGTTTCGCGGGACCCAATCGAACACCTGACCGAGAGAAGCCATGAAGATCGTCGACATGACCCATCTGATGAACGTGCATACGCCCGGGTGGGTCGGATATGCCGGCAACAAGATGTACTACGCGCAGAATCTGCAGACCAAGATGATCGTCGCGCAGCGCATCGACATGGCCCTTCATGTCGGCACCCACATCGACGGCGCGATGCACGGCACTGACGGCATGGGCGACATGGCGTCCTACCCGCTGGATTTTCTGGTCGGCCCGGGCGCCGTCGTCGATGTCTCCGCCCACATGGACGACTGGGCGGTGATCACGCCCGAGATGATCGAGGCGGCGCCGGTCGAGGTGAAGGAGGGCGACATCCTGATCCTGCATACCGGCTGGCACCGCTATTGGGAGGGACAGACCCAGCAGGACCTGGTGCGCTACTTCTGCATGCATCCCGGCGGCAAGATCGAGTTGCTCGAATGGATGCTTGAGAAGAAGATCAAATGGTTCGGTATCGATTGCGGCTCCGGCGATCACGCCATGAACACCTCGATCCGCCTGATGCGTCCCGATCTCGCCAAACGTTTCGAAGCCAAGGTCGGCATGAGCTGCGATGCGTTCTTCGGCGAATACAGCTATGTTCACAAGAAGTCGGGCCGCACAGTCACCGAGGACATGTTTCCCTTCCATTCCTATGCCTTCCAGGAGGGGCTGATCCACGCCGAAAATGTCGGCGGCGATATCGAGAAGATGCTCAACAAGCGTGCGATCATCGGCGCGTTTCCCTGGCGCTACGAAGGCCTCGAAGCCTGTCCGTGCCGGATCGTCTGCTTCGAGGGCATGGATGAAGAGGTCGAAGCGATCGGCGATGTCGCCAAGGCGATCTTCCAGCGCCGCTGACGGTCGGGTTTGGACTCTCCCGGCGACCTTCAGTCGCGCTCGGCTCAGAGGCGTGAAATGCACCTTTGGCC
>NZ_JBAURI010001089.1:0-9333 GCF_049581145.1 Bradyrhizobium sp. | reverse complement strand
ACGTGGATGGCCGGGACAAGCCCGGCCATGACGAAAGTAGTGATAGGAGGCTCTGGGCATAGCGGGCGGGGCACCATTCCTTGATGTCGCATCGATCCTTTGTCTGGCTGTGCCTGCTGCCGCTCGCGGTCGTCACCGTGGCGTTCTTCGTCCTGCCGATGGTCCGGCTGATCATGTCAGGCGCGGAAGGGCCGCTCGGGATCGCGGGCTATCTGGCGATCCTGACCGAACCGCGCTACCGCACCAGCCTGATCAACACGGTTGTGCTCGCGAGCGTGACCACTGCGGTGACCTTGGTGGTGGCGACGATCGCCGGCATGTTCCTGCAGCGGCATCGGTTTCCCGGGCGTGCCGTCCTCATTGCCATGCTGACCTTTCCGCTGGCGTTTCCCGGCGTCGTGGTCGGCTTCATGATCATCCTGCTCGCCGGTCGCCAGGGCCTGATCGGCGATCTGTCGAACCGGCTGATCGGCGAAAAGCTGGTCTTTGCCTATTCGATTGACGGGCTTTTGTTAGGCTACCTTTATTTCTCGATTCCCCGCGTCATCCTGACGGTCATGGCCGCGGTGCAGAAGCTCGATGTCGGGCTGGAAGAGGCCGCGCGCTCGCTCGGCGCGAGCCCCTGGGCGGTGCAGCGGGACATCGTGCTGCCGGCGCTGGCGCCGGCTTTCATCGCCTCGGGCGCCATCGCCTTTGCCACCGCGATGGGCGCCTTCGGCACCGCCTTCACGCTTGCGACCGATATCGATGTGCTGCCGATGCTGATCTATACCGAGTTCACGCTGGCCGCGAATTTCGCGACCTCGGCCGCGCTGTCGGTCGGGCTCGGGCTGATCACCTGGTTCATCCTGGCGCTCGCCCGATCGTTCAGCGGCGGCGCGGTGGCCGCGGCCGGATGACGTTGATGCGGGATCGCCTGATCTTCACCGGCCAGCTGCTGTTCACGCTGCTTGTCGCAGCGTTCCTGGGGGTGCCCGCGGGCCTGTCGATCATGGCCGGCGTGACCGTGAATTATTTTCGCGGCATCCGCTCGGGCCTGACCCTGCAATGGGTGGCGCAAGTGTTCGATCTCTATGCCGGCACCATCGGCCTGTCGTTTCTGATCGCCTTCGCGACGCTTGCCGTGACGCTTCTGGTCGGCGTTCCCGCCGCCTACGCGCTGCATGTGCGAGGTGGGCGGCTGTCGCGTATCGTCGAGGAGATCATCACGCTGCCGCTGGCGATACCGGGGCTTGCTATCGCGCTGGGCCTGCTCTTGACCTATGGCAGCTTTGGGCAGTTCCGCCGCTCCTGGCTGTTCATCCTGGCCGGCCATGTCGTGTTCACCATGCCGTTCATGGTGCGCTCGGTGATGGCGGTGTTTTCGACCGTCGATATCAGGACGCTCGACGAGGGGGCGGCTTCGCTCGGGGCTTCGCCGGCGCGGCGGTTCTTCGATGTCATCGTGCCCAACGCGATGCCTGGCATTCTCGCCGGCAGCCTGATGGTGGTCACGCTCTCGCTTGGCGAGTTCAACCTGACCTGGATGCTGCACACGCCGCTCACCAAGACGCTGCCGATCGGGCTCGCCGACAGCTACGCGTCGATGCGGCTGGAGGTGGCCTCGGCCTACACGCTGATCTTCTTTGTCATGATCATCCCGCTCCTCGTCGCCATGCAGATGTTCGCCGAGAGGGAGCGGGGAGGATGACCATCGTGATGGGACATATCGTGAAGGGACACGGCGCCTCGGTGCGTATCGAGACCTGCGGCAAGACCTTTGCCGACGGCACCCGCGCGCTCGAGCCGGCCAGCCTCGATATCGCGCGCGGCGAAACGCTGGTGCTGCTCGGTCCCTCCGGTTGCGGCAAGACCACGATGCTGCGCATCATCGCCGGCCTCGAATTGCCCGATCCCGGCGGAAAAGTGCTGTTCGACGGCAAGGACATGACCTCGGTGCCGATCGAACGGCGCAACGTCGGCATGGTGTTCCAGTCCTACGCGCTGTTTCCCAACATGAGCGTCGCCGACAATATCGGCTATGGCCTGAAAATCAGCGGCGTGCCCAAGGCCGAGCGGGCCGCGCGCGTGGCTGAGCTGGTGGCGCTGACCAATATCACGGGGCTCGAGAATCGCCGCGTCGATCAACTCTCCGGCGGCCAGCGCCAGCGCGTGGCGCTGGCCCGCGCGGTCGCGATCCGGCCGGGCATCCTGTTGCTGGACGAGCCTCTCACTGCGCTCGATGCGGCGCTGCGCGAACGGCTGCGCAGCGAGCTCAATCGCCTGTTGCGGGCGCTCGGCATCACCACGATCTATGTCACCCACGACCAGGCCGAAGCCATGGAGCTCGGCGATCGCATCGTCGTGATGCGCAAGGGAGCGATCGCCCAGATCGGCTCGCCGCGCGAGATCTATTTCACGCCGCAAAACCGCTTCGTGGCCGAGTTCATCGGCGCCGCGAATATCATCGAGGCGCCGCTCGAAGGTGGTCATCTGGTGCTGCCCGGCGGCCGCCAACCGCTCGGCGGCGATCAAAGCCAGCCGGCCGCAATCGCCATGATCCGCCCCGAAACCATCGGCATCGTCGAGTTCGCCGGCGCGCCCTTGTCCGGAACCATCGAAAGCGTCATTTTCATCGGCGACCGGCAGCGTGTGGTCGTCAGCGGGGCCTCCGACAAGCCGCTGATAGTGGATGCGCCGAACACGGTTCAGGCCAGGCCCGGCGAGCGGGTCGGGCTCCTGATCGCGCCGGACGCCGTTCGCCTGTTGCCGCCTGGGGACTGAGCTGGGGAGAAACACGCATGCCGTCGCAACAGCTTCGTATCGCGCAGATTTCCGATCTGCATATCAAGCCACCGGGCTCGCTGGCCTATGGCCGGGTCGATACCGCGAAAGCGCTGGAACGCTGCGTGGCGAGCTTGAACGCGTTCAGGCCGGCACCTGACTTCGTGGTGATCTCGGGCGATCTCGCGGACACGCCTGCCGCCGAAGAGTACCAGCATCTCTTACGCCTGCTGGCGCCGCTCGAACTCCCCTTCGGCGGCATTCCCGGCAATCATGATGGCCGCGAACTGATGCGCGCGGCGTTTCCGAGCGCGCGTTACGCATTTTCGTCAGGTCCGCTCAATCAGAAGATCGAGCTCGCCGAGCTCGATCTGGTGCTGCTGGATTCGAGCGTGCCGGGCAAGCCGCACGGCACGCTCGACGGCGCGACGCTGCAATGGCTCGAGGTCACGCTTGCCGCATCGGCGGACCGGCCCGCGCTGTTGTTCCTGCACCATCCGCCGTTCATCACGGGCATCTGGCACATGGATCACCAGAACCTGCATAATTCTGGCGAACTGGCGCTGATCGTTCGGCGCCATCCGCGCGTGCAGCTGATCGCGTCAGGTCACGTCCATCGCGCGACGCTCGCAATATTCGCCAGCGTGCCGGCCACGGTCTGTCCCGCGCCCAATCACGCCGTCGATCTCGATCTGGCAGAATTGCGCGAGCCGTCGTTCAAGATCGAGCCGCCGGCTTTCCACCTCCACACCTGGTTTCCCGGGGAGGGGTTCGGCAATCTCGTGACCCATCAAGTGCCGGTCGGCGAGTTCGATGGGCCACATTCATTTTTCGGCCCGGACGGCAAGCTGTTGTGATCGCTCGGCTCGCGATCTTCAGCTCGCTTTGGCGAGATCGTCGTCTTCCGGCGAGTTCAGGTACATGCCCGACATGGTGTCGACCCAGCAGAGATGATCGTGAACCTTCTTCACGCCATCGACGGTTTCGGCGGCGACGACGGCGGCCTGCCGTGACCGCTCTTCGGTGATCACGCCGCTCAGATGGACGATGCCATCTTTCACGATCACGCTGAGGCCGAACGGGCACCAGTCGTTCTTCTCCATCGCATCGATGACGCGCTCGCGGATGTGATCGTCGTCGGCGGTCGGATCGGGGACCTGGCGGGCGAGGCTTGCAACCGCCTGCAGCAGGTTGGCGCGCGAGACGATGCCGACCACCTGGTCGCCGCGAACCACCGGCAGCCGCTTGACGTTGTTCCTTTCCATCATGTCGACGATCTCGGCCAGCGCCGTATCTTCGGTGATCGTGATCGGCGACTTGGTCATGACCTCGTCGACCCTGCGGCCATGTTCGTGAACGAAATCGGAGGCCGATTTGCCGGGGCCGAGGATGAACCGCAACCAGCGGCCGCGCTTGCGCTGGGTTCCGATTTCGCTGCGGCGGATGAAATCGCCCTCCGAGACGACACCGACGAGCTTGCCTGTGGCATCGACCACGGGCAGCCCGCTCACGTGCTTCTGCAACATGATGTTCGCAGCGTCGACGATCGTGGTTTCGGGCGTAACGGTGATGACCGGCCGGGTCATGATCTGATGGGCGCGCATGGGAGGCTCCGCGAGTTCGAAAATTGAAACTGATATAACTCAGGCTAGCCGCATTGCGGCATGCCGATTTGATCGAGGTCAAACGCCCTTTGGCTTGTATTCCATCGCCTTGATGCAGCTCAATGCGGTCGTCCGCATGGGGCGTATGCTTAACAAAAATAAAATGCGCAACACCGCAGGTTAGTTAGCAGGAGGTTTCCATGACTGAGCTCTCCGAACCGCGCGCCGAAATCACGGAACAACCGGCCTTCGATGCCGTTGCGGGCTCTGCTCAAGCGAACTTGACTCAAGTGAATCTGGGGCAGGCAAAAAAGTATGCTCTGGATTTCCTGTTCGGTGCGCAGCGGGTGATGCTCGAGGAGCTTGTGTTCGCCAGCGATGAGTTGTTGGATCGGGCGCGAACCGAGACGCATCTGTTCACGGAATTCGTCTCGAAAATGGCGGGAGCGCATTCGGTTAACAATATCAAGACGATGTACGAAGAATGCGGGCAGCACCAGATCGACTTCATTCGGCGTGATTGTGAACGGCTCTTCAAGCATGGGCAGCGGATGATCGAGACCACCTCCAATCTGCTGCGTGAGCGGCTGCATAGCTGATTTGTCGTCCCGACGTCACGGAGCCAAAATCCTACCGAAAAAATAGAGACAATTCCGTGTCGACATCGACGTTACCGAAAACTGAGGTGCTCGCGTTGCCGCCTCCCGCTCGTGCTGCGGTCGCTGGCCTTGCCGCGGGGCAGCCCACCCCTGTCGTCGCCAGCGCCAGCACGGAGCACGTGTCCGAGCCCGATCACGATTCGCCGCCGGAGGGCCATGAGGCTGATCGCGCGTTTCACGCGATGGTGGCGCGCTTCACCGGCGGTATCTCCCCCGTCGCGCTCTCGCTGGCCTATATCGACTGGGCCGCGCATCTGGCGGCGGCGCCGCAGCGGCAGACGGAGATTGCTCAGGAAGCCATTCGTGGCGTCGGCAAATGGATCGACGCGGTACTGCACTATGCCGCGCCGGGCCAAAAACCCTGGTCGCTGGCCAGGCCGCAGCCGCAGGATCGGCGGTTTGCCGCCCCGCAGTGGCAAAGCCCGCCGTTCAATCTGTTGGCGCAAGGTTTTCTCCTGGGTGAGCAATGGTGGCACACCACCACCACCGGCGTGCGCGGCGTTGCGCCGGCGAACGAGGCGGTGGTCGAATTCTCGGTGCGGCAGGTCCTCGACATGCTGGCGCCGTCCAATTTTGCCGCGACCAATCCCGAGGTGCTGGAAAAGACGTTCCAGAGCGGTGGCGAGAATTTCGTGTTCGGCTGGCAGAACTGGTGCAGCGACCTGACGCGCGCGCTCGGGCCGGCCAAGCCAGAAGGGGATTATATCGTCGGAGAGACCGTCGCGACCTCGCGCGGCAAGGTCGTCTTCCGCAACGAATTGATCGAGCTGATCCAGTACTTTCCGACCACCGGCAAGGTGCATCCGGAACCGATCCTGATCGTGCCGGCCTGGATCATGAAATACTATATTCTTGATCTGTCGCCGCACAATTCGCTGGTGAAATATCTGACCGGCGAAGGCTTCACCGTGTTCATGATTTCCTGGCGCAATCCGGGGCCCGATGATCGCGACATCGCCTTCGATGATTATCGCACGCTCGGCGTCATGGCCGCACTGGCGACGATCGAAGCCGTCGTTCCGGGCCGGCAGATTCACGCACTGGGCTATTGCCTGGGGGGGACGCTATTGTCGATCGCCGCGGCCGCGATGGCACGCGACGGCGACAACAGGCTGAAGTCGATCACGCTGCTCGCCGCGCAAACCGATTTCACCGAGGCCGGTGAGATGACCCTGTTCATCAACGAAAGCCAGGTCGCGTTTCTCGAAGATATGATGTGGCAGCGCGGCGTGCTCGACACCACGCAAATGGCTGGCGCTTTCCAGCTGCTGCGCTCGAACGACCTGATATGGTCGCGGGTCTCCCGCGACTATCTGTTGGGCGAGCGCTCGCCGCCAAGCGACCTGATGGCCTGGAATGCCGACGCGACACGTCTGCCCTACCGCATGCATTCCGAATATCTGCGCAAGCTGTTTCTCCATAACGACCTTGCCGAGGGGCGCTACCTCGTCGACGGCAAGTCGATCGCGATGTCTGATATCCGTGCGCCGCTGTTCGTGGTTGGCACCGTCAGGGATCACGTGGCGCCCTGGAAATCGGTCTACAAGATCCACTATCAGGTCGATGTCGACGTGACCTTCCTGCTGACCAGCGGCGGCCACAACGCCGGCATCGTGGCGCCGCCCGGCGGGCAGGACCGCTCCTATCAGGTCAAGACCAAGGCCGAGCACGAGCCCTATCTCGGTCCCGACGAATGGCTGAAGGCGGCGCCGCAGGCCGAGGGGTCATGGTGGTCCGAATGGACCCGCTGGTTGACGGCGCGGTCCGGGGAGGCGTGCGAACCGCCGCGCATCGGTGTCGCGGGCTCGGAAGCGCAGGGCCTGCCCGACGCGCCCGGGGACTATGTCCGCCTCTGACCGCGTTGGGTTGCGGACTGCGATCATGTCCAGGGTTTCAGCTTGGCCAGCTTGCGATAGGCCTCCGTCGTGGCCCGCAGCAGCCGCCTTTCGCCCTTTGGCCCAAGCAGTTGCATCGGCGTCTTGAAGCCCTCCTGCCGCAGCTCGCGCAGCAGGGCGCGCGCCCTGACATCGTCGTTCAACTGTCCGAGGCTTTTTTGCGCCTTGCGCAAATGCTTGATCGCACGCCTTTGCTTGGAAAGCCGTTTATCCCTCAAGAGGCGGGCGACCGACTCGATCGAATAGTTCAGCTTCTTGTTGAGCAGCCGCACCCGATGGCGTTTCCTGGGACTCATGCGGCGCAGCTTGCGGCTCTTTTCGAGAAGCTTCTGCTCCCACTGCCCGAGTTTTTCGGCGCTGTAGGGGCCGATCGGCGTGCCGCGCTGCTGCGCCGCTTGCCTGCCCGCCTTCGTGCTCCACGGTCCGCTCTCGATCCAGCGCGACAGGCGTTCGATCAGGCGACGGTATCTGGCTGACTGCAGCGCCTGCGTCAATTCGCGCTGGCCTTCCACCCGCTTGTCGCGCCAGGCCTGGAAATGCGGGATCGTGTCCGGCTGTTCGGGATTCGTCGCCCTGACGCGATCGATGGCGACGTCGAGATCGCGCAGCGAGCCGAGCAGGCTGTTCAGCCATTTTAGCTCGTTTCGGAGCTGCGCGCCGACGGCATCATCGACCATCGGCGAAAAAAACAGGACGGTGGCCCGGAGATGGGTCAGCGCGATCCGCATCTGGTGCAGGCCGTCAGGATCGGCTTTGCCCGTCGCTTCCTGGTGGGCGGCCAGTTCGGCGAGATGGCGGCGCGCCACGATGCGAAACGCGGTGTCGCAAGGCATCGCGAAATTGAGCCTGGACACCGCCTGCTGGCGCCGCTGCGGCTTGGCGCGGGAGGAAGGCCGGCTGACTGGTTTTGGCACCGGTCTTGGTACTCGCAGCATGAACGACCCGGGATCAACTGGCCGTCGTGAGGTCGGCGATCAGCTTCTCGCACTCTTGCAGAACTGCTTCCGGCGTGCCCGCGGCGCTGACGACCTCCCAATCGATCGTGCCGGCATCATAGGTCTCCTGAAGCTCGGCAATCTCGGGCGTCGCATCGGAGGCGTCCGCCTTGCGCCGTTCGACACGGCTCTGCCGGGTCGCGAGATCCGCCACCAGAAACAGGCCGACGAAACCAGTATCTGCCCTGCGCGCCGCGTCCCGAATTGCGGCTCGCTCCGCTTCGCGGGCAAAAACCGCGTCGACGATAACGGAATGACCCTGCGCGAGAACCTGGCTCGCGCGTCGCGCCATGGTGTCGTAGATCTGCGCGCCGACCTCAGCGTCATAGGCGTTCGCCGGCAACCGCTCGGTTTCCCCGACAGCAAACAGCTGCTTTCGCAGCACGTCGCTGCGCAGCACGACGGCTCCCGGCAGCGGCGCGACGAGAGGAGCGAGCGCGCGCGCCAAGACAGACTTCCCGGTGCCCGACAATCCTCCGACGGCGATCAGCATCGGAGCCGGCGGATGGATCGAGGCCCGCGCCAATCCGAAATAGGCCCCCGCCGTTTCAATGATCCCGGCTTGGTCGGACGTGGCCCGATCAAGTCGCACCAGCAGCACATGGGCGCGGATCGCCGAACGCATCGACAGGAACAGCGGGAGCGCCGAGAGCGCGTCGAGATTCTCGGGCGGCGTGATCGAGAGATAGCGATTGAACAGCCTGTTTGCTTCTGCCCGCCGTCGATAGCGCAGCAGGTCCATCAGTGCGAAAGCGAGGTCATAGAGCACATCGATCGAGGCGATTGTCTCGTCAAATTCGATGGCGTCGAACAGCACGGGCTTTTGGTCGATCAACACGATGTTCGCCAGATGCAGATCGCCGTGGCAGCGGCGCACCTGCCCTTGCCGGCCGCGTTGTTCCAAGCATCCGCGGATCCGGGAAAATGCCGCGAGCGATGCCTTGTGCAGGTCATCGATCTCGTCGGCGGCAAAACGGCCCGCGGCCAGGGATGCGGCGGTGTTGTCGGCGATGATCCCGGCAATCGACCGGATCCAGCGAACTGCGTCGGCGCGTGGCGCCACTTTGTGGGAGTTTGCGATCGCGTCTGCGATGCCATCGACGAGGCCGGCATCGAGCGGCCCGGCTTCCGCCAGGTGATCGATGGTCTGCCGCTCATCGAAGCGGGCCATTTCGACGGCGAATTCAATCGGTGTGCCGGCGCCATCGATGCCCAAATGACCGTCGCTATCCCGGGTGATCGGAACGACGCGGCGGTAAACTTGCGGCGCGAATTGCCGGTTGACTCTGATCTCGTCATCGCAGGCGGTCTTGCGCTTGGCCAGCGTCGAATAATCCAGGAAGGGAAAGCGCACGGCGCGCTTGATCTTCAGCGCACGGTCGCCTTCGAGGAAAACCGACGCCGCATGGGTATCGAT
>NZ_JBAURI010001088.1:0-2800 GCF_049581145.1 Bradyrhizobium sp. | reverse complement strand
GCCTGGCGCAGCGCCCGATCGAGCTCGTGCGCCGCCGGCAGATCGCCCGCGATCGGCTGCGGCAGAACGCGTGGCGCGGCGATGGTCATGACCCTGCACTCTCGGAATGACGCAACTGCATCCGGCGATGCAGCGCCGAAAGCCGGCCGTCGCCGGTCGGCTGATAGAACACCGAGTAGCGCTTCACGGTCTGGGCGAAGGCCTCGGCATCGGCATCCTTCTTGACCTCGAAGGCGTCGAAGCCGGCGCGCAGCATGAAGACGAACTGGTCGCGCAGCACCTGGCCGGTGGCCCGCAATTCGCCGTGATAGGAAAACCGCTCACGCAGCAACCGCGCCTGGCTATAGGCCCGGCCGTCGCGAAAGTTCGGAAACACCAGCGCCACCGCCGCGAGCCGGCCGAGATGAGGCACGAGATCGTCGACGTCGCGGTTGTTCGGCCAGATCACGCCGACCTTGCCCGCACGCTGCAACAGCGGCTCGGGATCTGCGAGAAAGCGTGCTGCCGACACCAGAATGTCGCCAGCCGCGGGCGGCTCGGCGCCATCGGCGACCGCAGCAAAACTGTCGCCGGTGATCTTTCCGCCCTTAACGAGTGGCATAAACGCGCTCCCTGAATGGTTCGACGCCGAGCCGCTTCACCGCGTCGACGAACAGTTCGTCCGGTTGAGCGCGCAACGCGAGATAGGCTTCGACGATATCCTCGATCACGTCGGCGACTTCGGCATAGGGCACCGCGGGCCCGATCAAGGTGCCGAGTTCAGCGTTCTCGTCGGCGCGGCCGCCGATCGTGATCTGATAGACCTCCTCGCCGTTCTTCTCGACGCCGAGGATGCCGATATGGCCGACATGGTGATGGCCGCAGGCATTGATGCAGCCGGAGATGTTGATGTGCAGCCGCCCGATCAGTTCGGCGGTGTCGTGATTGGCGAAGCGCCGCGTCAGTTCCTGCGCGATCGGGATCGAGCGGGCATTGGCGAGCGAGCAATAATCCAGCCCCGGGCAGGCGATGATGTCGGACACCAGGTTGACGTTCGGCGTGGCCAGGCCGATCGCGTCGAGCGCCTTCCACAGCGCCGGCAGGTCGCGTCGCGCGACATGCGGCAGCGCCAGGTTCTGCTCATGGCCGACGCGGATTTCGCCGAACGAATATTTGTCGGCGAGATCGGCGAGCGCGTCCATCTGCTCGGCGGTGGCATCGCCGGGCGGGCCGCCGATCGGCTTCAACGACAGCGTCACGATGGCATAGCCCGGCACCTTGTGCGGAAACACCGCGTTCTTGCGCCAGCGCTCGAACTCCGGGTCATGCGCCGCCTGCTTCAGCTCATCCGGCATGTGCGACAGCTTTTCGTAGGCCGGATAGAAGAAGCGGGCGCGGATGTCCTCGATCATCTCGTCATCGAGCTTCAGCGCGCCCTCGCGCATCGCCTGCCATTCGTCCTCGACCTCCTGGGCGAATTTCTCGACGCCGAGCTCGTGCACCAGGATCTTGATGCGCGCCTTGTAGATGTTGTCGCGGCGGCCATACTGGTTGTAGACGCGCATGACGGCTTCGACATAGCTCAACAGATCATGGCCGTGCACGAACGGCTTGATGGTCTTGCCGATGAAGGGCGTGCGGCCGAGCCCGCCGCCGACCAGCACCTCGAATCCGGTCTCGCCCTCCGCATTCTTGTGCAGGCGCAGGCCGAGATCGTGGATCTTGATCGCGGCGCGATCGTGCGGGGACGCGGTGATCGCGAACTTGAACTTGCGCGGCAGGAACGAGAATTCCGGATGCAGCGTGGTGTATTGCCTGAGGATTTCGGCCCAGATGCGGGGATCCTCGATCTCGCCGGGCGCCACCCCCGCCCATTGGTCCGAGGTCACGTTGCGGGTGTTGTTGCCTGAGGTCTGCATGGCATGAATGCCGACCTCGGCGAGGTCGGCCAGCGCATCCGGCAATTCGGCGAGCTTGATCCAGTTGAACTGGATGTTCTGCCGCGTGGTGAAATGGCCATAGCCGCGGTCGTAGCGCCGCGCCACATGGGCGAGCTTGCGCAGCTGCGCCGACGACAGCGTGCCATAGGGGATGGCGACGCGCAGCATATAGGCGTGCAGCTGCAGATAGACGCCGTTCTGCAACCGCAGCATCTTGAATTCGTCCTCGGTCAGTTCGCCGGACAGCCGGCGCTTCACCTGATCGCGGAATTCGGACACGCGCTCATTGACCAGCGTGCGGTCGATCTCGTCATATGCGTACATGTGGTTTGAGCCTTACACTTGAACCGGCAGGCCGATCGTGACGCCGGCGCGGCGAATCTGCTCGCGCAGATTGCCCGGTTCGATCTTGCCGTCATCCCTGATCTCGACCGGCGCGATATAGGGACCGATCGCGCCGAGGTCGTCGGCGGTGGCTTCGGCGAGCAGCGTGCGGGCCTCGTCGGCGGCGCGCACGATCGCGGCGTGGGACAGATCGGTCGACCAGTCCTTCGCAGCGGTGCGATAGATCACGACGCCGTCCCAGGTCCGGTTGGCAGTGACGATCGATGGGCCGGTGATGCGGATTTTCTGTTGCAGGGGAGAGGTCATTCGGCGGCTTCCAGCAGGTCAGAGAGGGTTTGATCGAGAGACTGGCGGCGCCACGGCGCGGAATGCCTGACGACGTCGCCGATGATGAGCAGGGCCGGGCCGCCGTCGATCTCGTCCACCAGGCCGGGCAGTTGATCGAGCGTGCCGACGGCGCAGCGCGCGTCCGGCTGCGTCACCCGCGCGAACACGCCGACCGGAGTCTGCGGCGAGCGCCCGGCGGCGAGCAGGCC
>NZ_JBAURI010001087.1:0-2434 GCF_049581145.1 Bradyrhizobium sp. | reverse complement strand
TCGTCGATGTCGTGGGTCACCAGGATGACGGTCTTGTGATAGGTCTCGACCGCTTCCTTCAGGATGCCCTCGAGATAGAGCCGGGTCTGATAGTCCAGCGCGGAAAACGGCTCGTCGAGCAGCAGGATGTCGGGATCCATGATCAGGGTGCGGATCAGCGCCACGCGCTGCCGCATGCCGCCGGACAGCGTCTTGGGATAGGCGTTCTCGAAGCCGGCCAGCCCGAAATTTTTCAGGTAGTCTCGCGCCCTGCCCTCGGCTTCCGCGCGGTCGACGCCGCGGGTTTCCAGCCCAAGCAGCACGTTGCCGAGCACGGTGCGCCAGGGGAACAGCAGATCCTTCTGCATCATGTAGCCGACCCGGCCGCGCAGGCTCTCGATCTCCTCGCCGCGGTAATGCATGGTGCCGGCATCGGCGTCGACCAGGCCCGCGATGATGTTGAAGATCGTGGTCTTGCCGCAGCCGCTCGGCCCGATGATGCTGACGAAATCGCGCGCGTGAATATCGAAGGAGAGGTCGTCGAGCACCCGCACGTCGCCGGCCTTGCCGGGAAACGATTTGCGGACGTTGCGGACGCTGAGCTGGACGGAAGCGGACATGGGCCGCTCTACGCAACTTGTATGCCACGGCTCGTGAGTAAAAACGATAGATATTTCAATATTTTGGTGGACTGTCACGAATCGCGTCTCCTGGTCGCCCTGCCATCTCTTTAGGCAGAGCCGGTCAGATCGGCACCCAAGCAGACGTGAAGTGAGGGGTGGTTCGAGCGCGGTCGTCCAACTGTCGTTGTCCGACCCGGCAGGTGCGACGGGCGTCGACGGCCAGCCGCAACCGGGCGAGGGGCATTCCGAGGCGCAGCGCGTCCGTCGAACGGACCCGCGCGGGGCGACGCCGGCTTTGGTCTTGCGTTGAACGCGCCGCGCCGCAGAATTGTCTCGGACCAAGTCGGCGCGGCGCACGTCTCGGATTTGATTTTCCTGGACTTAATTTGCGCGGCGCCGCGCGTTGCGCGCTTCTCACTGTCTGCGAATGTGCTAACGTTTTGGCGTCTGAGCATCTTCGGCTGACGTCTGGGTTCGTCTGCCGAGGCAAAACAATAACAGACGCAGCTATTTGTCTGCATTAGGGGAGTGAAGCAATGAGATCGGCTTTCCACAAAACCATTCTCGCGCTTGCAACAATCGGCCTTGTTGCGGGAGCGGGTGCTGCCAGTGCGCAGCAGCAAAACGACCGGCCACTGAAGAAATACGAATCCGGCAACAAGGATTTCTGGACCCATCCGCCGGACGATTGGTTCCTCGGCGACGAGACCGAGGCCCAGAAGGGACTGGCGCCGCCGTCGGGTCCTCCGACCGGCGCGTCTGAAGCCGAACTCGACGCTATGATCAAGAAGATCAAGCTGCCGGCCGGCTTCAAGATCGAGGTGTGGGCGCCCGGCGTGCTCGCCGCGCGGCAGATGGCCTGGGGCGACAAGGGCACGCTGTTCGTCGGTTCCTTCGGCCTCGGCAACGTCTACGCCATCACCGAGAAGGACGGCAAGCGCGAGGTCAAGACAGTCCTCAAGGGCCTCAACATGCCGACCGGCCTCGCCTTCAAGGACGGCGCGCTCTACGTCGTCGCGGTCGACAAGCTGATCAGATATGACGACGCCGAAGCCAATCTCGACCACCTCGGCGACGGCAAGGTGGTGTATGACGACATGCCGTCCTATGCCGCGCATGGCTGGAAATACATCGCGGTCGACAAGGACGGCTGGTTCTACATTCCGTTCGGTCCGCCTTTCAACATCGGCATTCCCCCGACCAGCGTGTCGCAGATCCGCCGCGTCGATCCCAAGACCGGCAATGCCGAAATCCGGGCGCTGGGCGTCCGCAACAGCGTCGGCGGCGATGTCGATCCGCGCACCGGCAAGTACTGGTTCACCGAAAACGCCCGCGATTGGGTCAGCGACGATCTGCCGAGCGACAAGCTCAACATGATCGACAGGATGGGCGAGCATTTCGGCTATCCCTATTGCCACCAGGGCAACCTGCCCGATCCGAAGTTCGCGATGGGCCATAAATGCTCGGAGTTCACGCCGCCGGTGCTCAATCTCGGCGCGCATGTGGCTCCGCTCGGCATGAAGTTCTACACCGGCGATCAATTCCCGTCGGAGTACAAGAACTCGATCCTGATCGCCGAGCATGGCTCCTGGAACCGGCACAAATACCAGGGCGGCCGCATCGTGCGGGTGACCGCCAGCCCGGACGGCAAGAACGCCAAGCAGGAGGTCTTCGCCTCCGGCTGGATCGAAGGCGATCAGGGCTATCTCGGCCGGCCCGATGACATCATCCTGGCCAAGGACGGCTCGATCCTCGTCGCCGACGACTGGGCCGGTGCGATCTACCGCATCAGCTACAGCAAGAAGTGATGGGTGACTGATCAGAGGCTGCGG
>NZ_JBAURI010001086.1:0-3449 GCF_049581145.1 Bradyrhizobium sp. | reverse complement strand
CCGTCTGTCCGGTCATGAAATTGCCGGCGGCCGATCCCATCAGCACCGCGGCGCCGGCGATTTCGTCGGGAATGCCGATCCGCAACAGCGGCGAGCGCGCGGTGGAGGCCTTCAGGGTCTCCGGATTGTCCCACAACGCCCTGGCGAAATCGGTCTTGATCAGGCCGGGCGCGATGCAGTTGACGCGGACATTGTGCGGGCCGTATTCGCAGGCCAGATTGCGCGCGAGCTGCATGTCGGCCGCCTTCGAGATCGCATAGGCGCCGAGGATGGTCGAGCCTTTCAGGCCGCCGATCGAGGACACGATGATGATCGAGCCGTCCTTGCGCGCGATCATCTGCGGCACGACCATGCCGATCACCCAGTTGTTGGCGACGATATTGTTGTCGAGGATCTTGCGGAACTGATCGTCGGAGATGCCGGCGAGCGGGCCGTAATACGGGTTCGATGCCGCGTTGCAGACCAGCACGTCGATCCTGCCGAAGCTGCGGTTGCTCTCGTCGACCAGGTGCTGCAGGTTTTCCTTCGATGAAATATTCGCCGCGATCGAGGCCGCGGTCCCCTGCCCGAACCTGTCGTTGATCTCCTTCGTCACCTGATCGCAGACGTCCTGCTTGCGCGAGGAGATCACCACCTTGGCGCCGTGCTCGGCCATCCGCTCGGCGATGGCGCGGCCGATGCCGCGGGTCGAGCCGGTGATGACGGCGACTTTGCCGGTCATGTCGAACAGGGTCATGTTTCTCTCCCGAGTTTGAGGTTTTGATTTCGGTTCCGAGTAAAGCAGACTTCGATCATCATGCTTCACGCAAGCTTGGTTTCCGGCACGACCTCCGGACCTGCCGGCTGATGCATCGCGTCATGCCTTGAGTCGGCGATCCAGGGCTGCTGGTTGACCATCGGCAGCCGCCAGTTCGCGCGGCCCGGGCTTGCGAAATGATCGAGCCTGGTCACCGAGCAATTGTCGATGTCGAAGGCAAGTCCCTTGTCGGGCTGGCCGCCGAGCGCAAGACCGATCGCCGCCTTGATCGTGCCGCCATGGGCGACCGCGATCACGTCCGCCCCGGCCTGTTCGAGATTGATGCGATCGATCACGCCGCAGACCCGGTTGTAGAGGTCCATGAAGCTCTCGCCGCCGGGCGCGGGTTCATCGATATCGGCAAACCAGTGACTGCCGACCGGCCGGCTGGCAACGAACGCGGCGCGATTCATGCCCTGCCATTGCCCGAGATGCTGTTCGGCAAGCGCCGCCTCCTGTGTCATCGCCGCGGGCTTTGGAAAGCCGCTCGCCCAGATCGCTGCCGCGGTCTGATGCGTGCGCATCAGGTTGCTCGCGAACCAGACCGCGTTGCGCGGCAGGATCTTTGCCACCGCCTCGAACACGCAGCGATCGCTGGTGTCGCAGGCGAGATCGGTCTGGCCATAGATGTTGCCGCCGTCATTGCGCACCGGCGCGTGGCGCACCCACCACCACCTGGTCGTGACCACGGCCGGTTTGTCTGTGTTGGACATCGCCGAACCCCTTCAATCATGTTGGCCTGAGGCTGTACGTGAGACCAAGGCACGTCTCAAGTCACGTCTCGAGTCAGATTGGCGTTTGAAATCCTGTTTGAAATTTCCGCGCCGGCGGCAATTCGGACTGGTCCTGCTGCGTCATTGGTGGTTTCGTGATGGCCGGGCTTGTCCCGGCTTGTCACGGGCATGACGGGCGAGCGGGTGAAGCTGAACGAATCCACGACGCCTTGTCCGTTTGTGACGCAGTGGGACAACCGACCCGAAACCAGGCAAGAACCAGGCAGGAGGACCAAGCATGGGCCGCATGGCAGGCAAATCCGTCATCATCACCGGCGCCGGCAGCGGGATCGGACGCGCCGCCTCGCTGTTGTTCTGCAGGGAAGGCGCAACGCTGATTGCGGTCGACCGCAGCGAGGCCGTCAAGGAAACCGTCGATGAGGTGCGCATGGCCGGCGGCACCGCGGAGGCGGTGCTGGCCGATGCCGGCTCCGAGCAGGACGTGATCGGCTTCATCGCCAAGGCGCTGTCCGCCCATGGCAGGCTGGATGCGATCTGGGCCAATGCCGGCATCTCTGGCGGCCTCGTGCCATTGGCCGAGCAGACCGTCGAGCACTGGCAGGAGATCTTGCGCATCAACCTGATCGGGCCGTTTCTGACGATCAAACATGCGATGCCGCACATGATCAAGCAGCAGGCCGGCGCGATCGTCCTGACCGCCTCGGTCGCCGGGCTGAAATCCGGCGCCAGCGGCCATCCCTATGCCGCGAGCAAGGCTGGCGTCATCAGCCTGGTGCAGACCACGGCCTATTCGCTGTCCGGCACCGGCGTGCGTATCAACGCCGTGTGCCCGGGCCTGATCGAAACCGGCATGACCAAACCGGTGTTCGAGCGCGCCAGGGAGCGCGGCACGCAGGACAAGATCGGCCAGCTCAATCCGTTGAAGCGCGCCGGCCAGCCGCATGAGATCGCGGCGATGGGATTGTTTCTGGCGAGCGACGAGGCATCCTATGTCAACGGCCAGGCGTTTCCGGTCGACGGCGGACTGACGGCGTCGATGCCCTATGCGGGCAAGCCGATTTGAGACGCGTTGCCGCTCCGTCATGCTGTGGCGATACCCTTTTGCGACCGCGCTGCACAGGCCGTCGTCATGGCCAGGCTTAGCCGTCCGAAGGACGGCGTCGCTTCCGCTCGCCTATGTCCCGGCCATCCACGTCTTTCTCGCCGGCGACACCGCAAGGTCGTGGATGCCCGGGACAAGCCCGGGCATGACGGCGTGGAAGCCATTCATGCCAGCACCCGATCCCTGTGCCCGCCCCGAAAGCCTCGAAGTTCGTCATGGCCGGGCCCGTCCCGGCCATCCACGCCTTTCATCGCCGGCTTGCTGTCGATGTCGGACACCTTCAGCGCCACCGCCACGCTCAGCGCCGCCCTGTATTTGAGTGACGGCGCCGCATCGAGAAGTCGCGCCACTTCCTCTGGACTCAGCACCACCGGCAGTTTACGCGGCGCGGGGACGAATGTCGCGCGTTCCACAAGGTCGGGGCGTAGCGTCGAGATCGTCTGGTTGATGGTGGGGACGCCAACGCCGCTCGCCGTCAGGTGCAATTGGTAGCGCCGCACTGTCGCTGAACCGGACGCAGTCGGCCGTGAGCATGCAGGTCAAGCGGCTGGAGCAGCAGCTCCATGCGGAGTTGTTTCACCGCACCAAGGCCACCGTGGACATCTCCGAAGCGGGCGGTAGACCGGCTGCGCCATCAGCCTGCCGGTCACAGAGGCCGTTGACCCGGGGCGGACCTCGCGCCGCCTTGGTTCTAGGGCCTGTCTTCAGTTAGGGGATTCCCAAATCAGTTTTTGAATGATTCATAGGCGGTCGGCCTGAGGGGGGCCGACCGATGCGACGTTTTGCGTTACGCGACGATCAATGGGAGCGGATCAAG